>JBBIKN010000009.1:0-59616 GCA_037445435.1 Nitrospira sp.
TCAGTCCTGCTTCAGCAAACTCACGCTTAAGCTCCGCTTCACGGGCGCGATACTGCTTGGCCAGCACCACCTCAACACGACTCACCGCCGCTGGCGGTTTTTCGCCGAACGCAGTAAGGATGGTCACGTCTCCCATCAGAACCATGAGTATGAGAGCGATGAAATATCTACGTTGATGCATATAATTTATTTTGCTTTGAACATAAATTCCATCGAACTACGTTGGCCAGGACCACGTTGAGTTTCCGTTCTCGTTCCCCAAGAGTCGGATGCCAGGCTTCGATGGGGGACGAAATATTTCATGGCGACACGCTCATCAAACAACGCTGGGGAGCGACGGCTCCTCAGCAGTGTGTACTTAGGTGGTGATGTGGAAAGACGTGGCGTACCCACAGGCAGTGGGTACGCCACGAATACGATTTGTTACTTCTTGCTCTTCAGCGATGTCGGCGAGGCCTTTGCCTTACCGGACGGCTGTTCCGCGGTCCTTGTCGGAGGAACCTGCGGCATCAGCGGCTTGATCCGTTGATCATCGACAGGAAGGACCTTGAACAGGCCCCACTGCCCGGCATTGGCAAACGCCGGCCGTTGATTCTTCCAGATATAGTCGCCCACGATCTTGTTCGGACCGCCGGCTCCTCCGGTGAGATGTGCATTGATGACCTCGGACCCGCCGAATTCCATGGTGCTGACCTGGTCGGCACCCTGCATATACGGTTCGTGCGGCCATTCATGGCCATCGACCGTAAACAGCTGGACCTGTTCGCTGAAGGCACCCAGTACGTGAATGGTCACCGGATCTCCCACATGCGCCTGCAACAACGGCGTGGCGGGTATCTCACCGGCCTTCACACAGCTGAAAATCTCCGCCACTTCGCAACCCTTTTCCATCCGCCACGCGGTCGGTTCCGAGCGGTAGTTGACCGCCGTGATACCGGCCACTTGCTGGATGTAGGGCATGAAGCTGACCCCCACGATATTATCCTCGTCCTGGAACATCAGCGAGAAATCGCGATAGTTCTTCCGGTTTTCATTTCCCGGAATCGTCCGGTCCACAAGGACATCGGCACGCCAGCTGCTCTTCATCGTAATGTCGTCACCCGTCACCGGGTCACGATACCGTGATCCCTTCGGACCGATGATGATCGATCCAAAGAGACCGTTCCGTGGGTTTTCCACGACGTTCCCCCAATCCTGAATGAGAGCCGCAAGCTCGCCGTATTCAGGGTGAGCATAGTATGTATAGGTCTTACGCTCACCGGGACCGACGGTTTGATCACCCGGATTATTACCCACGTTGGCCCCGAATGAATCCTTGGGGTTGAACGCCATCATGTCGACGTGGAACCCGGCTCGATCCTTGGCCATCTCGTTTTTCAGGTTGATTTTCACACAATCACCGACGTTGACGTGCAAGGTCAACGGGCTCGGTTTCAGTTCCCCAGCCTTGACCCGTCCACGATCGCCGTCGAGAACATACATCTTGCCCTGCTCATTCCCGAAGACCATCTTGCGTTCGAGATCGACTTCCATGACGCCCGGCGCTCCATCATGGTACCGGATCTGTTGATCGACCGCCGACACATTGAACGTCTTCACCGGTGCATCCGCCGGACACACCGACGGTGCAGACTTTTGGATCTGCTCACGTCCCGGCAATGGTTTCAAATCGCCTTGCAATTCATCGAACACACGGAAGATTCCCCAGCTGCCTTCGGCAAAATGCGAGGCTCGGCCGCTGTAATAGAGGTAATCTCCGGCTTGTTTCTGCGGTCCACCGGCGGCCGGAATAGCCGGATCGTACCGCTCGCCGATCACTAAATGGACCGTGCTGCGCGGCATGGCATCCTTCGCGTACCGCTCCATCGGGAACCAGTGCCCGGTCACGTGCCACGTATGCACTTCGTTGGCTGAACCGACGAGCGCCCGCACGAGAATGGGGTCGCCGAGATAAGCCCGTAACAATGGTGTGCCTGGATCGCCGTGAATACCGGACACGAACAGTTTGGACGGGTCAGGATTGTTGGCAAGCCGCACGCTCAACGGCTCCACACGCATGCTGTAGCCGCTGCCCGTCGTGGCTTCACCACCGTTCAAGAACCACATCGCAGACTTATTGATTCGCTCAGGGAACTGATGCGACGGCGGTCCGTCCACCGTCACCGCATTCATCTTCGCCTGCGGATTGTCCGTCGTAATCAGCTCCGCCGTTCGGGCGTTGCTATCCATAATATGCATCATGACTTCGCGGAAGCTGCCACGGATATGGGCCGAAACCGGCTCCAACGTATGGATGTCCGCGATGGGGCCGCTCCGGATTTCTTTCCCGGTGACCGGATCATGATAGGTCGATCTCGGAGGCTCCGTGATGAAGGCCGAGAAAAGGCCGTGGCCCCACGTATCAGTCCCAAACACGTGATCATGCCAATACACCGTCCCCAAGTCAGCATCGACATACCAGCGTTCGCGGATGAATTCCACGCTGGCGATATCGTTTTTCTTGTGAGCATGTTTCAACGGCGCATCGAATGTAATCGTCTTGCCGTTGATGGTCTTGATCCGTGCCACTTCAAAGTACTTCGGATCATCCATACCCACACCCAGTTCTGTATTGACGTGGAACTTGGACGTGTCGGCAACGGTGATGCTCCGCGCACCGGCTTTCGTATCCGCCGTCAAGACCGTGTTGGCCGGCAGCGGCATGCCCTTGTCCGGTTGCGGATCTTTCAACATCGTGAACGCCCGGAGCGACATATCGTACGAGAACCCGATCGTCGGGCCATCGGACGCGCTCGTATCGAACTGGAAGAAATGCGGATGGAGATTGATTTTATTCGCCCATCCGGTCCGCGCGTCATCGGGAATCTCGTTCTTGAAGATGACGTCTACGCAGTCATACACGTTGCCGCGGATGACCAGAGGCACCTGCTTCTTGGGATCCTTACGAACTTGTTCTTCTTCTTCATGCAACACATAAATCATGCCGATCGGGTCGATGAGCGCCGCCGTATTGGCCGTCGCCGGTTTCAGCGTGATCGGCAATGTGATTGAATGGATGGTGAAGAACTTCCGGGGAGCATTCTCCGGGCACAGGCTCCACGGACCCTGTGCTCCCGGCTTTGGCGGCTCGGTGTCCCTCGTTCCATCTTCCCGTACACGGAACGGTTCCAACCAGGGTGCGCCACCGTGGTTCGGCGCAAAAGGTGGCCGCTTCCCAAGGTGCGGACGCAGCCAGGGGAACGCCAACTTACCCGTCTGCGGGTCGAAGGTGATCGGCAGACGCTTCAGCGGGACAGGAGACACATAGTCCGCCCACTTGTGCGGGGTCTCCGGCTCATTGAGTGCCAGCGACCCTTCCCACTTCCAATTCACCACCGTGGCGTCGTTGGCCTTCGCTTGCTTGACCTGATCCTCCGTCTTCCCAGGCAACCCCTGCGGAGGCAGCATATACTCGACCCAATCCTTGATGGAGACCTTTACGGGATTGGCTTTCCAATCGGTCTTGTCCTTCGTGATTTCGTACTTCTTCCCGCCATACCAATCGACCGTGGTGCCGACCAACTTATCTGAACTGACTGCCGGCTTGATCTTGCCCGCTCGATCAGGCAGTTCGACCAGGGGCTTCATCACATCGGTCTGGAACCCGGGAGCCTGCAACGTGTTGTACACGCGCCAGAATCCCCACATGCCCGTGACATAGTGCTGCGGAATATGGCAGTGGAACACAAACTCTCCGGCCAACGCTTGCAATCCCCCTGATCCACCCTCGATCACCTCGTCGTAAATCTCCGAGGGGCCGATCGACTGCACGTCCAGCCGGTCGGAGGTGTCATTGATCAACGGAAACTTGACCGGACCATTCTTGGATAAAGTCGGGTCCAGCTTGCTGGTGCCGGGCTGCCTGGCCCAGCGGATCGATCCACCGTGGAGATGGTGAGAATGCACGATCTCTGATCCGCCGACCATCCGGAACTTTGCCGGATCGCCCAAGTAGGAACGTGGAATGGTCGTCGCTGGATCTCCGAACGTGTAGGACCCATAGCCCTGCGACTCATCGGCAAAACCGACCAGATGCTCCTGCATCTCCAGTCGTGTGCCGTGCGGCTCGCTCCGATAGTTCAATAACCGAGCTGCCGGACGATAGGTGTCCGTATGGGCATCGCGCTGCGGCAGCATGTCGCCCTTGCGGTTCAAGAGACGGAAGGTCTCATCACCGGCCTCGTGATAGAAAATCACGAATTCCCGGAAGTCTGACCCATTGGCCACATCGATCATCGCTTCCCAACCGCTCTTCATCTCCTCGCCGGTAAATGGGCTGAGATACCGAGACCCGCGCGGCTCAACGACGAGAGAACCCAACAGACCCAACGAGTACTGATCACGGGTAGCATGGCTGTGAAAGGCGTGTCCGCCTTCCTGCGTGTCGGGTTGAATGTACCATTCGAACTCACCGGTCTTTCCTGACGCCACCAAGGCGTCCGGATTATTGGCCGTCGCCGGCTTGCCGGTACTGGCCACCAACATTTGCGACCCATTGATGATCATGTTCGTGGGTTCGCCCTCGATCTGATTGCGCAGCGTGATTCTGAGACAATCACCCTGGTTGGCACGAATGACCAGCGGCTGAATCAGATCCCCTTGCAATCCGTTGGAGACGGCTCCTTCGGCAAAGGTCGGATCTTCGCTCTCACGTGCGGTTCTATTCTTTGTTTCTTCTTCGCGTACTCCTGCGACATCCTCGGTCAGGGCATACATGAAGCCCGGATAGAAGTCCCCGAACCGATTGACGGTGATCTCGACGTTCATCGCGGTCACATCGTAGGCACGCACCGGTGCATTCGCCGGACATCGATTCCCCTGCGAAACCTTGACCTTGTCCATATCGTCCGCAACGAGCAAGACGCCCTGCTGCATGGCGTGGGCACTCGCGCCTTGGAATGGTCCTTTTGTACGAACCTGACGCTCAACCTGCTCGACGGCTTTCGACATCTTGTCCATCAGCGCTGGACCGGCCTGCACATGGACTTGCTTTGCCAAATCTTGAGTCGCACCTTGAGCGACGTGCCCATCGTGGGACATGATCGCACCAGCCGGCAACGCACCAGCCAAGATCAGGCCGGCCGCCAACCCTAACACTCCCGGCCTCTTCCATTTCGTTGAATCATTCATAACGTTCACCCTCCTCCAAAAAAAAATTCCTCCGCGTACCTTTAACCAAGGTAAGACACTAGTTGAGTCAATTCGACATTATCTCGTAGACTTCACCTGGAAGGATCTTTGCGACCAAATCACAGATCGCGCACATCATGGATACACAATAGGTTACAAACGGACCTTACGGATGGGCGACTATATATATCGATTCTAACGCTCTTTTGCAACAGGTGCTCGAGGGATTTTTCTACCTGCTGAAACCCACTCGTAATCCTACCAGACGACGCGCTCTGAACGCTTCGAGGCTTGTCCGGGCTTGATCGACACAGTAGCGCTTACTGAGCCCCGATTCTGAGTTGATCGGTTTTCCTGCTTGTCGGAAACCCAGATGTGGGTGTCGTGGGCTGTGATGCGTCCGATTCTGCCGGGGCCTATGCGGATCTAGATTCGACCCCCCTGTTCTGTCGGTATGGGGAGAACAGCCTAACGGGCATAACCGTAGCCCTCTCCGCTGGTCGCGTGGTAAGCGAGCGGCGGTTGTTGTGAGTCACCGGACGGGCCGACGCGGCACTGAGGAGGACAATACAAACTACAATGGACCACTCTAGACAATTCTATTCATCCAAGCACTGTTCTCCTATTCAACGAACGGCATTATGGCGTTTGCAGTTCAAGACTCGGAATAATCTCCACGGACTTTCCTAAGGCCCCCAATCCGAAATGCGGATTCTCTGTGATTTCGTGAACACTTCGCCGTCCTTTGGGAGACTCGAACGTGAAACTAACTTGATGCGTCTGCTTCGCTGATACTGATACTTTCTGTTCGAGCATCGTCCTTACACCGGGATGCCACGCCATCAGGGTATACTCGCCGACCGGCACGTCGGACAAGGAAAACCGTCCCTCTGCATCGGTCACCGTGTAATAGGGATTATCCACGGCGAATCCCCAACTTTCCATGTAGGCATGAAATCCACACTGCATCACGAAGAACCGACGATTCTTCGTCAACTTGACGACTTCGATCATCGGTGGTCCTGCCAGATGCTCGTGACTCTGGGATCCGACATTGCGCTGATGCACGGGATTCATGGGAAGAGGAGTATTGAATATCACGCGGGGACCCAGTTCCGACGTTTCATACGCTTGAATGTCATGAAACACCGGATCCATGTTGACGACCCGCACTTCGGCTCCGTCCTTCACCACACTCACGAAAGGCAAGAACCGGCAGTCGCGCGCCTCGATGGTGGGTGGCACGAAGTTGAACGGTTTCCCTTTCTTCGCATCCATCAGGAACACAACTGTGTCTTTGAGTCCTCGATCGACCGAAAGGCTGAACTCATCCAAGATCCTCCATCCGGTTCCGGTGGAAATTCTTCCGCAATAGACAGGATCGGGAAAGGTGATGAGATTGAACGCTTTGGGAATCGGCTTCCCTTCTGTCATCCTCACTGTTCCAGAAATCGTTCCACCGTCTGTCACCTCGATTTCTTGATAGGACCAAGCCGTTGAAGCACAGGTCGCCATGAACATGAATAGGACTGAAACGAACATTGTTTTCATTGCAATGGCCTTCAGCTGAGAATGGTTCTCTTATGCCTGATACCAAATGTCCGCCATGAAGAAAGAGGGGACACAGACTCCCCTTCTTTCTTGTTTTGCTTGCCCATTCATTCCTTCTGAAGGCAAGCAAGTTACCGTGTTGCGATCGGAACGATGTGCGCTTGTTCATCAACGGAAGCATGCCGCGCTCTTGGCTCGGCACCAGAGAGCGGCAGTAACCGCTGGTCCCCCGTGGGCAATACCCGTAGATACCCCCACTGTCCGGATTGGGCGTACGGTAACCGCTGATTGCTCCAGACATAATCACCCGGCATACGGAAGACTCCCCCCGCACTCGGGAGAAATGCGTCCAGCGTCTCCGATCCGGCGAACTCCACCACGCTGATCATGTCTGCTCCGGGCATAAAGGGCTCAATCGGCCACTCATGACGCTCGACGCTAAACATGCCGTTCTGTTCGCTGCTGGCGCCGAACACGTGGATCCGAATGGGATCCCCGGCGTGCGCCTCGATGATCGGCGTCACCGGATCCTCCGGTTGACCAGCCACGCAAGGTTGGAACATTTTGCCGAGGGAGCAGCCCCTCTCTTCGCGGAACTTATACGGCTCCGATCGGTAGTTGACCGACGTCAAGCCCGCCGTGTTCTGCACATACGGCATGAAACTCGTGCCGATGATATTGTCTTCGTCCTGAAAAAAGAGAGCCGCATCGCGATAGTTGGCGCGATGCTCATATCCTTGTATGGTTCGATCCACGATGACATCGGCGATCCAGCTGTTCTTCGTCGAAACATCCGCGCCGGTTTTCGGATCACGGTACTGGGCGCCCTTCGGGCCGATCACCACGGCTCCGTAGAGTCCGTTTCGCGGATTGGTCATCACGTTGCCCCAGTCCCACACCAATGAAGCCGTCTCGCCTATAAATGGATCCGCGTAGTACGTGTACGTCCGACTCTCTCCCGGTGCGACGGTCTGGTCGCCGGGATTGTCCCCAACATTCGCGCCGAGCGAATCTTTAGGATCAAACGCCAACCCAATAGCGGAGAACGAGGCTCTGCTCTCCTTCATCCGGTTGGTCAGCCTTACTTTAAGACAATCGCCGACATTAGCCCGCAAGGTCAACGGCATCGGCTGCATGCCTCCGGCAACCTTCGTGACATCGTCTTCCAGGGCATAAATTTTCGCGTTCGGATTCACCATCTGGATCGTCCGTTCGAAATCGACCTCGATGGCCTCAGGCGCCTTTGGGTTTAACCTCATCGAGGGATAATCCAACGCCGCGACGTTGAAGTTCTTCACCGGCGCGTCCGGCGGACAGACCGGCAGCTGCTTGGGGATCTCATTGCGGCGGCTGTACCCGGCGGGCAGTTTCTGTAGGTCGGGCATCTCCTTCTCCAATACGCGCATAATGCCCCAAGCGCCTTCCGAGAATTTGGACATGCGGCCGTTGAAGTGAATGTAGTCTCCCGGCTGGAGCCTGGGTCCTCCCGCTTGCGGCACCACCAGATCGTACCGTTCCGCAATGCCGATATGGATGGAGTTCTTCCGGTTCGCATCGCCCGCATAGCGTTCGGTCAGATAGGTATGGCCTGAAACCGTCCATACCATCGTCTCGTTCGCCATGGTCTGCAACAGCCGGAACACGACCGTATCACCCAGGTAGGCGCGCAGCATCGGCGTATAGGGGTCGCCGTGGGCTGCGCTGCTGAACAACTTGGACGAATCGGGATTGGAGGCCAAACGACTCGAGATGGGCTCGGCCTTGAAATTCAATCCGCCCCCCGTCGTATGGGTTCCGCCGTTGAGGAACGGCATCGGCGTCATGGGAATGTGTTCCGGCATCGGGAAAGACACCGTTTTCCCCGCCTCCAGCGCCACGTCGATCGGTTGTCCCGGCGGATTACCCGCCGTGACGATGTTGACCGTATGCGGCACCGTGTCGTTGAGCTGGACCATCAACTCTCGGAAGCTGCCGTTCACGCCGTATCCAACCGGCTCGGTCGTTCGGATATCGGCGATCGGTCCGCTCCGGATCTGCTTGCCGGTCTTGGGGTCATGATAGGTCGAACCGACGGGCTCAATAATGATCGTGCCGAAGCCCCCGTGAGGCCACGTGACGCGTCCCAACGCATGGTCATGCCAGAAGACCGTCCCGACGTCGGAATCGACCCAGAACCGCTGCCGGACGAACTCCACCGTCACGATGTCATTGACCGGGTGAGCATGTTTCAACGGACGATACAACGTGATCTGGTTGCCTTTGATGGACTTCACCCGACCGACCTCGTTGCCTTGGACGTTGTCCGCGCCGATGAGAATTTCCGAGTTCGGATGGTACTGCGCGGCGTTCTTCACGGTAATCACGCGGGCGCCCTTCTTCGCCGGCTTGCTAAAAATAGTATTCATCGGGACAGGGAGGCCCTTTTTGACCTTTTTCTCGAGCATCGTGAACGGACGCACCGATTGCTCGTACGAAAAGCCGGTGATGACGCCGTCGGACGACTGATTGTCGAACTGTAGAAAATGCCAGTGTGTATTGATCTTCGAGGCTTGGAAGTTGATATGGTCGTCGTCCAGCCATTCACTGGTCAGCGTCCAATCGATACAGTCATAAATATTGGCGCGCACGACCAGAGGGTACTTGACGTCACTCTTGCGGACCTGCGCTTCCTCCTCGTGCAGCACATAGATCAGCCCGTCCCGGTCGACGACGGCCGGCGTCTCGCCCTGCTTATCGGACAGGGTCATCGGCGTCTGAATGAAATGTACATTGTAATTCTTCGAGCCGGCATGCTCCGGGCACATGCTCCAGCGCCCGTTTTCACCCGGCTTCGCGGGATACGAACTGGGCAAGCCATCATCGTCGAGATGGATCATATCCAGCCACGGGGAAGGATTATGGTTCTGGGAAAACGGCACACGGCGGCCGAAATGGGGTTTCAAATGCGGAAATGCGATCTTGCCGGTCGCGACCTCGAACAGAATCGGGAGCCGCTGTCCCGGATGCGGCGATTGGTAACGCGGGTTCGGCACGGTGTTTTCCGGCTCCGTCATCGCGCGGCTCCCCTGCCACGCCCAATTCAAGACGCTCGCGTCGTACGAGCGGGTCTGTCCATCTTCGTCGTCTTTATGACCTGGTTTGCCTTGCGGGGGCAACTGCATCTGCACCCAATCTTTGAGCGTGACCACCGCCGGGTCCGCCTTCCAGTCGGTCTTGCCCCTTTCCACGATACGGAACTGTTTCCCGAACCAATCGACGGTCTTGCCGATCAGCTGGTCGGACGTCACACCCGCCTTGATACGGCCCTTCCGGTCCGGCAGCTCTCGAAGATCCGGCATCACGTCGTTGTGATGCTCCCCCTGCTGCAGCGTGTTGTACACCCGCCAAAAACCCCACATGCCCGCGATGTAATGGTGAGCGACATGGCAATGGAACAGGAAGTCACCCGCCAACTGCTGGCAAAGGCCGGATCCACATTCGGTTTCCAGGTCCACGGCCTCTGACGGCCCGATGACTTCCACATCGACTCGGTCGGACTTCGTGCGAATCACAGGATATTTGACGGGCCCGTTCTTGGCCGCATGCCATAACGGCATTTCGTCGATCGCCCGCGGACTCCGCGGCCACCGAATCGACCCGCCGTGCGGATGGTGCGAGTGAAACACTTCCGATCCTCCGTGTACCAGTCGAAACTTGGCCGGATCACCCAAATAACTGCGTGGTATGGTCGTGGCCGGATCGCCGAAGGTATAGGCGCTGTACGCCATGGACTCGTCTTCGAAGCCGAAGTAGTGGTGCTGCGTCTGCATGTTGTCGACGCCGAAGGGCTCGCTGCGGTAATTCAGCGCACGCGCCACCGGCCGGTAGACGTCGGTCAAGGGATCGCGCTGAGGGATGAAGTCGCCCTTCTTGGTCAGCGGCCGGAATGCCTCATCCCCGACTTCGTGATAGATCACCACGAATTCCCGGAAGTCAGGTCCGGCTCCATTCTTGATGATGGCCTGCCATCCGCTGGTCATCGGCGTCGGTTCACCGCTGCCCAATGGGTCGAGATATTCAGACCCCTTCGGCTCGACGATAAAGGCACCGAACAGACCCATGACCGTCAGCTCGCGGTCGTTGCTGTACGAGTGGAACTGCCTGCCGCCCTCTTGCTGGGTCGGTGGAATGTACCACTCCAGCTCCACGGACTTTCCTTGGGCCGCGATGCTGTCCGAATTCGTCGTCGTCGCCGGCTGTCCCGTGGAGGCGACGATCGTGCTGGACCCGTGAATGTTGAGACTGACCTCTTCGCCGCCCTCGAGCTGATTGCGCAGCGTCATCTTGATGCAATCGCCCTGATTGCCTCGGATAACCAACGGCTGAATCCACTGGTTCTGCAATCCATTCTTGACGGCTCCGGGATCATACCCCTCCTTCTCGCGGGCCGCCCGATTGGCGGTTTCCTCTTCCCGCACTTTTTCAAGGTTTTCAGTCAGGACGTACATGTATCCGGGATAGAAGTCGAGCCACATATTGAGCGAGATCTCGACGTTGATCGCCGAGATGTCGTAGGTCCGGACAGGCGCCGAGGTCGGACATCGCCCTCCCGACCTCGACACCGGTTCCACACTCGAATTCGACATGAGCAACGCATCCTGATTCCCGGCTCCATACTGGTGCATCATCGTCACATTGTTGTAGTGCCCACCGGTACGTTGAACGGCTGCATCCTGCTCCATTTGCTGCATGATCCGCTGGTGCTGCCGCTCGACCATGGCGGTCCGATCGGCTCGGCCCTCCATCGCATTTTCGATGATCGTCTGTCCCTTCAGTTGCTCGGCCCAACCCGGTAGCTGATGGTTCATCGCCACATGCGCTGGAGTCTCCGCAAGCACGGCCGACGGTGCAATACACAGTGCGACGCCGGCGAGTCCGATCAAAACGCGAGCGGATGAGAAACAATGATCAAACATGGACCGATCTCCTTCGTAAATTAAGGGAGGGTGAAAGCGGCTCAGGCGGCTCTCTCAACCTCTCAAGCATAATGGAGAAATACAAAGCGCCAGGAGCCTGTCCGACATGGCCTTCGTGATGAGGCGAAGGAGGTGGCCGCAGATGCGCGGCCACAGGCCACGAAAAACCGGAGGCGTATTCGCTGGAATACGTTGAGGATTTTTCGGGGCCGAGAACAAAGCAGATGTGGGTACATCGTTCGCCTTACCGGCTCCCCTGAGGCGGTACGGCCAGGTCCACCACCTTGTTTTCATTGTCGACCAGCAGAATGACGGATTCGCCTTTATGAAGCTTGGAGATCCTTTCGTGCACGATGCCACGCACCTCGAAGGATCGCTCTTCATCTCCCGTATTGAGTGTAATGCGTTCGGCACGAAGCGGCTCGACCACTGTCCCATCGACTTGCCGGTTGGCGCCTTTGATGGGTGACTTGTCCTCCGGGTTCTTGTGCGCCTCCTTTGCCGCGCTGGAACCTGCAATCGTGGCATCGGCCACTTGGTCGGTTTCATCGAGCAGGAAGAGCGCGGGCGTCCCGACCGGGATGGACGCGAGTTTGCTTCGGACCTGCGAGCGGACCTTGAACGATTGCTCCTTGCCGTCCGATCTCTTAATCACTACCACGTCGTGCCCGATCGGCATGTTGCCCGCAATCGTGCCCCGCACCACCCTGTGATGACCGGACGGGGATTCCAACGGATGATAATCGACGATGAGATTTTGTTCGTTGACGACGATGATCAGGTCATCGCCGGGCTTGATGATGAGAAGGTTTTTTCCCTGCGCCTGTTTCAGAGGAAGAAACCGAGGTTGTATTTCCCCAATATCAACCTTAATCTGGTCGGACGTGACGGCTTTGACTTTGCCGAGGATCGTTCGGTTGCCCGGCAAGAGCTGCTGTTCGCCTTGATGTTCTTGCTTCATCACTTGAGTCTGCTGTGCCTCCGTTGCCTGGCAGCGGTCGCCGACTTTGCTTGCTTGAGCGCATGCCGATCCGAGCATCGCTATGGGCAACGTTATAAGGATGATATATGTCAGTCTGCTCTTCTCCATGATGTCTCCTTTGAGAGGTTTCGGCGATAGTGGCTTCTGATCGATTGAGAGATTGCGGTCAGCGGCCGCCATCATCCATTTCATTAGGGTTCTCAACACGGAGCCACACGTGTCTTGGTCATCATCCACTGTGGCCAGACGGCCAACCACTGGGTGAAGCTCTAGGTGTTCTAGAACGCTAGAAGAACGCCATGCTGGCGAAGGTGACGGTGGAATTGTACTGATCGGTAATTCCGCGATCGTAGCGGAGGACTTGTCCGGTTTCCGCTTGGATCAATCGGAGCAAGCTATAGATGGGTGAGAAGCCCGAGATGCGACGCTGATCACTTTCTTTCTGGATGTATTGAGCGAATTCCTCAGCTTTCAAGTCCTCCACCTGCTTCAGCATTTCCAGATCTCGCTGCATGGAGCGATGAAACGAAAAGTCTGTTGGTGGAGCACTATCGCCATAGCGAAGGCCGAGATGAGCCAACTCCCCTGCCGCGATGAGACACACAGACCTTCCCGAGGCTCCGATGGCGTCTCGCAAGGCGAAGAGGAATCGATCCACTGAACTCCGAACGGTAGGATCTTGCAAACTTAATGCAGAGAAAGACGAGAGAATAGGAACAATGGTGAAGGATTTCCCGACGATAGTCTGGAGGAACGGCAGTTGAAATTCGATCGCATGCTCTGATTGATGAGCGATATCCTCATCGAAGAACTCCGGTACACTGTTCTGTACGTGGTCTAAGATCGGCCGGTAGACTGGCACAACTCCCAAAGGCGTCTCAAAATCCTTGTCCGTGACGGCAAAGAGGTTCTTGAGGCCCGCATGGGCAGTGCCGATGATGACATAGATGTCAGGCCGTTGGGCCTCCAGTAGCTCTTTATAACCCCATGCATAGACCGGCCCTGCTTGTTTGAGGTCGTAGGTGGGGGTGACAAGCCCCTTGATCAACTTGCCTCGATGTTCCGAGGGCTTAAAATCCGGCCCCTCAGCTGACGCGAAGAACCCGTCGATCTGCTTGTTCAATTTGCCGCCATCCGCCTCGTAACTGCGCCCGGCAAATGCAGCCGGGCGGAACGGTCGTTGCCGATACTCGATCTGAACCTGCTGCCGTGCCGTCTCGGTTCGCGGACCTTCCAGGAACAGCTTCTGGTCGAGATCCGCGACCAGCTGCTCGACTTTGCTTGGCAAGAGGAACTCGCCGAACCGTTTGAAATAAAGAGCACCGATGTCTTGCAGCGAATGCTCTCCATCGAAATGTTGCACGATAAAGAAGAAATTCAGCGGAAGGACCAATTTCTCCTTGCTCAGTCCGCTGGGGTCCCAGAGCACGATGAGCTGATCGTCCCCTTGTTTAATCGGCGAGAACTGCAAATTCCGCAGGGTTGGATATTGAGTGGGGTCTTTTGCAACACCGGATGTCATGGCGGAGAGCATTGTAGGAGACGAACCTGCGTCGCTGCAACTGACCGGAAGGCTACGGTCAAGGCCACGGCTAAGTCGAAGATACGAGTGGCAATGTCTTTCCGACTCAACCTTAGCCTCAACCTTCCTGAGGAGGCTCCGACTTCGTGCGCCGACTGAGAACGACGAGAGCCCCAATGGTCAAGAGGGAGAGCCAGATGGTCGGCCGACCGTACGAGGCATCGGAGAATTCAATCAAATCGGTCAACCGACCGATCAGCAACGACATACGGGCCATAACCGTATACCCGAACGCCGCCCCAAACGAAATCATCAAGAAGAGGATGCCTGTTCGGGCTACTACTTTCCCGACTCCGCTATGCTCGATCGAGAAGAAAAAGTAGAACAGGACTGAGCTGACCCCGAGCAAAATAATAATCGCGTTAAGGTTGCTGGCAGGATTGAGCAGATTCATCGAGAATGTAAGGCCATCCGGCCCGCTAATCGACAAGAGCGGCCGAACCGTATCCTCGATTTGCTTCAGAATGAAAGAAGAAATGGTTCTGGGAATCGCCAGCCCCGCTCCCATCCCGACGATGAACGCGAACGCATAGCGGGACATCCAGGCCGCCTTTGGCACATAGCGAGTCAGCATCAGCATCCCAATGGCCACGGGAATCAGCAAGCTCATTTCCCCATTGTCCATGATCGGCTTAATGATCAAGTGCATGATCACGGTATCATAGGTCTTTACGATTAAGTAACCGACCGAGACTCCCACATACAGGTGCTCGGCCAACTTGAAGAGCGGGTTGTCCTTATAAAGGAACGTGAAAATGAGGAGGGTTAATCCCGTCGCAACCCACGCCCCTAAGATCAATTCAAATGGCATGGCACTCACCGATATGAAGACAGGTTAAGGTTAAGAATAAAGTTGAAGCTAAGGATACTGAAACTGCCTGGGTCACTTTCTTTCTTTTGCTCACCCTCAACCCGGACCTTCCAGTCAACTTTGTCTCCTCTGCTGCCGCAGCGAAAAGTAGAACAAGTTGCATATGATCACCAACGCAATGATGGCGATATGTGTCGCCGATTGTGCATCCATCCCAGCCACCGCCTTGCCTTTCTGTCCGATCAGGCTTTCATATTCCGCTGCGCCGCGGAGGCCGCCGATGAGGCCGTTGATCTGTCCACTCCTGAGCAACGGATACAGCCCCGGTGCCATCACTCCGGTACAGCCGCCGCCAAGTTCAAACTTGTACTTGTCCTTGCCGAACACATACCACTCTTCCACGCCCGGTCGTCCGGCTCCCAAGCTCACCAGGTACCCGACATCCTTCAAGCTGCGCACGCCGTTAAGAATCGGCAACTCTTTCGTCGCCCTACCGCCATAGTCACTGGGGAATGCGGTATAGAGGTCCTGGCCCATGTTGATGATGACGGCTTGACCGCCTGGACTCCATCCCAGAAAAGCATAATCTGTTCCGTATTCCTTCCCCATTTCTTTGGCAACTAGCGTCACGATCTGGTCCGCCATGCCGGTGCCGGACACCCACAGCGTCATCGTAATCACGCGAAGATTCTTCTTGAACGCATGGCGGAGCAGCGCAATCGCTTGCGGGTACAGTTCCGGTTTTGACGCCGGGTCGAAATCGATCGACAGGAGAAACACCGACCGTTCCGGCAGTGACTCGATATGATCATAGACACCACGTACTTCCGATGAAATTTTGATCGGCAAACCGACTGGGTACAGAAGCGGCAAGAGTGTGCAGAGACCGATCACCAGGAAGATGCTCCGACGATCGATCTTGAGCATGCGTTCTGACAAGGTCATCGCGGGACTGTTATTCGTGAATTGTTAAACGTGAATCGAGCTTCCTCAGACTCTAGCAAATAACGTTGAACGATTAACGTCATTCCTTGCCGCCACCCAGGTATGACCGTTCTACGCCGAAGATGATCTTAAAGGACAAGGCCACGGCACCGAGGCTGACTCCGATCAAAATAGCTCGGCGGACGGAGGCGTTGAGCACATTCAAAATCCACGAAGACACATCGCCGCTCAGGGGAATCAAATACTCGCCCAACGGCACCCGTCCCATCATGACGATCACCGCTGCCACCAGGAGCACCGCCGCTTCGCGACTCTTGGCCCTGAAGGAACGATAGGCCGCGGAAGCGATAAAGAAGGCCAGTATGGCAAACATCGTTCCTTGCAGCGGCACCATCATGTAGTTGTACACCCAGCCGAATGCCGTCATGGCTCCGTCGATGCTTTCCTTTCCGCTCGTCCAAAGCCCAGCCGCGATGGTACCGAGCATCCCGGCATAGAGTACGAGGCTATACCCCCACCCCGCTTCTTGACGTTTGATCTTGACCGCATGTTGATGGAACAGGCTGCTCACCCCCAACACCAACGCGAACCCACCGATGATCTGTAGCCACTTCGTGGCGGAGGT
This sequence comes from Nitrospira sp., assembly GCA_037445435.1. Classification (GTDB taxonomy): domain Bacteria; phylum Nitrospirota; class Nitrospiria; order Nitrospirales; family Nitrospiraceae; genus Nitrospira_D. The sequence continues at coordinate 16,621 of JBBIKN010000009.1, forward strand.
GAGCATCTGCTCCGAGGCCGGATGCGGCACATAGTATTGACCGGCAAACAGGAGACCGGCGATTAGGGTGATCAAAAGTGGAAGTTGTCGACGGAGAAAAATCATTTCAAGTCCCTAAAGAGGTCGAGAACAATCTGAGGCCATTGCGCGCCGGTGACGACCCCGATCGTGGCCATTACCGTTCCGATAGCCAGCACACTCAAGATCACGGCCTTTCCGATATCCTGACCGCGAAGCGTCCCGATTTGAACCGGCTCTTTGGAGAGGTAGGCGCTGGCCGCATAGAGTTCTTCGCCGATCAATGTGTAGTCGCAGGTCGTCACGAAGAACGGCAGCTGGTGGTCCGAGTCGGTTCCCGCAATCTGAATCGCACCGGTACTGGCGCCGGTTTCCGTCAGAAGCAAGGACTCGGCAAAATAGGCTCCCATGAAGAAGTTGGCGGCCGGTTTCTTCCGCAGCATAATGCCGTCCACCGCCGCCGTGTAGCTGAACTGATCGGCGGTGATAAAAAAGTTGGCGTCTTCCTTAAACAGATCGGGCTTCCCCGCTTCCAAATAGGCCTGCTTGGTAATTTCCTGGCAGACCGCCATCGTGATCGGCTCCCGGTGGGGCACCATCAGTTCCGTTTCATAGAGCGCCGCCCGTTTCGCAACCTTCCCCAAGATGACCGCGGCAGCGATCGTCGAAGGATCGTGCAGGTCATGTGCACCCGTGAGATACAGAATCGGTTTGCCAAGCTCTGTCGCTCGTCCGATTGCTTCATCCACTGCGTCAAGACCTGGGATACGACGCAGGAAGATCTCGTTTCGCTTCGCGTGACTGATCGTGTAGAAGACCAGCCCCCCGAACGAGACTGCGATGATGAGATTATTGAGTTGGTTCCAGTTGAACCAGTTGGGCGAGGGGGTGCCGACCACTACCGGGCTAAACATCCGTCGATCGTCTTGCACGGCTGCCACTGCAACCGCGTAGGAGATACCATCCTTGATCTCGACAGTCTTCGCACTTCTGATAATCGCCTGATGCCAGGTTTTATCGACGGTCCTTGTCCACCAGGCTGTTTTCGTGTCCTTGACATACTTGGTATTCGCTGGAAACTCCGCGATGATCGTCAGTGATGCTGGATCGGTCACAGTCGCGTCGCCGACTAAGACTTGATAACGGACATCCGGACCATCCCATGGAGCCGGAGCCCACTGGACCGTGAGACTTCCTCCGCCGTCGCTCGGCGTATCGAAAACTTGGACGTCTTGAGGAGCCGTGATCGGTGTCTGAGCCGACGCATACACCGACAGTAAACTAACCGTACAAGAGATCGTCAGCGCCGAAAGTAAAACCGAGCCGGCGTATGCCGGCTTCAGCCTTCTCCTCATGCCAAACTCCTCACTCCTCACGTCACTCAGGTCCCTTCGATGACTTCAATGTTCGTTCGTGGAACGACGACTTTTTTTCCATCGGGAAATTTCACTTCCAAGACACGCACCTCGCTCTCCGTGGGGATCTTGGTCAGTTCAGGAGGAAGAGCCGAGACTTCGCCGATACGACCAAATAAAGGATCACGGATGATGCGAACCGGATCGCCGAGACGAATACCCTCCCGTTGAGCCTGGGACGCTGCCTTAGCCTTTCCATCTTCCCCTGGAATAATGATCTCGGGACGAATCACGCCGGCTCTGATCTGGGTTGCACCGGAAATCGACGCCTTTCGGCCGACATGGCTTGAGAGCAGCTTGAAGGTTTTGGCCGCCATCGGGATCTCCCCGAAGCCCTCGGTCAAGATCAACGTAAACCCCACCTGTTCCGTCCCGGTAATGGCAACACCAAGGTCATACCCCAACAAGGCACGTAGGTCTTCATCGTGAATCCCGCCGACAACCAGACCGGCCGCACCGACTGTCCTAGCCTGCTTTATCGCATCGGCCGACAGGAACGAGCCTCCGACCACGACTTTCCCCTTCATGGTTGGATTCAGACGACTCGGCGTCAACGGTTCATCAGGACTCTTCACCGCCATCGCAATCTCACCGGAGGTTTCCCCTCCGATACCGAAAATCCCTTGAACCAAGCTACAGGTCGTTTCCACGACGACACCCTGCTGAGGAATCGTTTCGATAATCGTTCCGTCCACATAGGCAAGCAGCTGAAGCACGCGTGGCGGTTCGCGCAGGAGGACTTGTCCCGTCACGGAAGAGACCGATTCAATTATCCCCGAAACCGGCGAACGAACCTCCGTTTTGAACCATTTGATCAGCGGCTTGTTCTCGGCAAGGATCTCGTCTCGCTCAATCGAATCGCCTTCCTTCTTGACCAAATACTCTTTGATTTCTCCCGGCGCTACGCTCAACTGATTGGCGAGATTGATGGGGAACACCTTCCCTGGTAACTCGGCTCGGGCCACGACTTGATCGGAACGAACCTGATCACCGACATTGACCACCACCGTTCCAGGCAGGGGCAACATGCGCCGACGGTGAATGACCGTATGATCGGTGACTGTTAAACCAGGGGTGTAGGAGTGAGCCATGAGAAACGGGCGAGGTTTAGGTTGAGGTTGAGGTCAAGGGACCATAATCTATCTAAACAGTCGGCTCAACCTTGGCCTTAGCCTCAACCTCCTTTCGGGTAAAGGTCGACTGCGCTGAACCATTTCGATAGCGCCGCTACGCGGCCTCGCTGGTCCGCCGGCAGTCGGAGCGGTCGACCCCGGCCATCGAACAAGAGCCCTACCACGCCGCCCTGGACTTCTTGTGTGATTGCTACGCCGGCTCCCGCACCCATGTTAATCCCTTTGGCAGGCTGTACCGTGATCGTGGCCTGCTTGCCTGATTCCAGCGGAAACAATCTCAACTCGCCAAATTTCAACCGCCCTTTCGTGGTCTTCCCATCGGGCCAGGCTATTTCATAGTCGGCACACGCATCACCGTCTTTTCCCTGCCCGATCGGCGCCACACAGGTGCCGAGATAAATCATGCAATCTCGCACGAACACATCGGTCGCCGCCTTCTCATTGATCGTGGAGAGCACTCCAAGATGCGGCATCATGAAGATGCTGTCGACCGACAATCTCGTGCACCCCATCGGCTCATAGGCATCGACCATCATCAACATCGATTGAATCCGGCGCGGGGCGTGCGACAGAATGCCGCCGCTTCCGACGATCAAATCCAGCTTCAACATATCGACCAGCGATTTGCCGGAAGTCTGTTGTTCGAAAACATCGGAGATGGTTCGCTCCTGCTGCACACCCTTCAGGCCTGTCGCCAGCGACTTATGGTGAATCAATGCCAGCCGCAAGGCTTCTCGCGCGATCGCCTGTTCAATCTGCAATTCATCGAGTGTCTGCGGAATGGTCGTCGGACGGATCATCTTGTTCTTGATGCGATTGCGCAACGTTTGTTCATCGATCGTGAACGGCACCCAGCGCATAATATTGGCCAGTCCCGCCTCAGCGAGCACATTGGACACGCTGTACGACATGCCGAGATTGGCGCTGACCGTCCGGTTGAAGACGCCCTCGAAGACCGAAAAGACGTCCGTCGTCGCTCCCCCGATATCCACGCCGATCAGATTCAAATGCTCCCGTTTGGCGATCGTCTCCATGATGAGACCGACCGCGGCGGGCGTCGGCATGATCGGCGCTCCGGCCATGTCGATCAACTTCTTATAACCGGGCGCCTGCTGCATGACGTGCTCAAGAAACAGATCGTGAATCTTGTTTCTCGCAGGCGACAAGTTTTCCCGCTCCAGAACCGGTCGGATGTTCTCGGTGACGACCAGCGCCGTTTTGTCTCCCAGAATCTTTTTGACTTGCGGTTGCGCTTCCTTGTTGCCTGCGTAGATCAGCGGCAACTTGAAGGTCACCCCGAACCGTGGCCGTGGTTCCGCTGCCGCCACGTATTCGGCCATCTCGACAACATGCGTCACCGCTCCTCCATCCGTTCCACCAGACATCAGGATCATGTCCGGTCTCATGGAACGGATCCGCTCGATTTTTTCATACGGCAACCGGCCGTCGTTGGCCGCCAAGACATCGATGACGATGGCTCCGGCACCCAGCGCGGCACGCTGCGCGCTCTCGCCCGTCATGTTCTGGACGACTCCGGTCACCATCATCTGCAACCCACCGCCGGCGCTGCTGGTCGAGATGTAAATGTCGACACCCGTCTTGTCATCCCGGCAAGGGGTGATGATCTTGTCCCCATCCAAAACCTTCCGACCGGAGAGTTCTTCGATTTCTGCAATGGCATTTAGGACACCACGTGTCACGTCTTCGAACGGCGCTTCTACCGTCGTCGGCGCTTCACCGCGATAGGTCTGCCGATATTCGTCGCCGACTTTTTCGATGAGAATGGCTTTGGTGGTGGTGCTGCCACAGTCGGTGGCGACGATCACATTGAGAGGATGATCGATCCTGGGAGGGCTGGAGACCGAAGCCGTCATTGAGCCGTTGCTCCCTTTGGAGCGGACTTGGCTTCAATGATGGCAATCAGACGGGTCACCGTGTCACGGCGTTCGAGCAATCGCGCGATTTGTTCGACTTCTTTGACGTTGAACGCACACTCAATAATCGGCGTGATGAAATGCAGTGCCTGACTTCCCAAGAAATTCATGGGCCCCATCGATTCAAGGAACATCGTCGCCGGAGCCCCCATGCCGCGCTTGACGATCACCTCGGCAATCCGCTCCAGTAATTGGACGTCTTCAATGGCGAATGGCTGAGTTTCAGTCCGAACGGCAAACGCATGGCGGAGTCCGGCTCGCAATTGAGCCAGTTTTTCCGCTGCGTTTCCCTTGAAAGGCGATCGCATAAGTGTGGGTCGGATAAGGCAAACCGCGAACGGGTCGCATTATATGAAGGGGGTGCAGGAGAGTCAATTCACCGGCGGAACCGCGAGACCGGTGTCCTCACATCGCCTTGCAGCTTTGAGGTATTCGTGATACTCAAAAGCATGCAACTACCCCATACCGCTGATCTCGATCGAAAGATCAAGTCCGTGCTGTCCCGCTATCCATCCACAGTGCTGGCTATACTCTTCGGGTCGGTGGTGATTGATCGCGCACGCAACGACAGTGACCTTGACATCGCGGTTGCGTCTTCCACCCCGCTGGCTGCTCAAACTCACATCGCCATTATTGAAGACCTTGCACTGGCCCTCGGTCGTCCTGTGGACCTCATAGACCTTGACCGCACTCACAGCCCGCTGCTTCAGCGGATCCTGACCAAGGGACACAGAATGCTATGCCAGAATCGGACTCGTTACGCCGAACTCCTGCTGCGTATGGTCTATGAAGAAGCGGACGTCATGCCCTATTACCACCGCGTTTTGTCGGACAGACGACAGACATGGATCGGAACCTAGTCAAAGCCAAATTGGAATCGCTCCGCCCTGGCCACTCGACTTCCTGGTTAGGCTTGGACGAGAAATTGCGCTAGGACAACGGGATGCCGGCAATTTCGATATTTTTTGGGATCATTATTAGGATGTTCTACAACGAGCACGAACCGGCGCACTTTCATGCTGAGTATCAGGGACAGCGAGCTAAGTTTGACTTCACCGGTCGAATGATAGTTGGCAACATTGGTTCCAAGACGGCTCGGCGCCTGATCAAGCAGTGGGCGCAAGCCCATAAGACAGAATTGCGTGCGAACTGGCAGCGCATGAAGGCGGGAAAGCCGCTAGAAATGATTGAGCCGTTGCGGTAATTGCGAGAGTGGAGGCGTCATGGACAGAATCCCATGTGTGACCAAGGCCGAATATCGAGGCGGCTACCGGATTCATGTAACCTTCGATGACAATTCCGAGAAAACGATCGATTTCCGACGCTATCTAAAGGGGCCAGTTTTTGAGCCGTTGAAAGACCTGAAGTACTTTCGGCGATTCTTCCTCGATGGCTGGACAGTCGCCTGGCCCAACGGTGCGGACGTTGCGCCTGAGGAACTGTACGAGAGTGCCGGCGTCGGGACGGAACGAGGAGCAGCCTAACCCCACGATCGAGATCGATGCCAACAATCCGTTGCAGCTCAACACCACATGCATAAACAATCGCGAGAGAAACTGATTCGCGTGGGACAGTATCCCGACCATTCGCGATGTCATAGCCCGGATCGATGTCGCCGACGTCCGTGCATTTTGTCTCACTTGGGAAGACTGCGAACGGCTCCTCGCACAGCTCGGCTATTCCGCGCAAGTCAGCATCGTCGCCCGGTAGTTACCTACAACCCATTCTGACATGCTGGGCATCCACCCCAGAACCGGTATGATTCGTACGCGCAGCGCGATGGAAGACGTTGACAAGTCATTCGACATGAGGAAGAATCCCGCGCCGGGCTCGGTCCGTATAAGTTACTATGCCGGTCAATATATTCGATGGTCGACGCCAAGTAGTGACTTCTGATATGGAACTGCTGAATGCAATTTGAGTGGGATCGTGAAAAGGCCAAACGGAACCATCGGAAACATGGAGTGTCCTTTGACGAAGCTACCACCGTGTTCTATGATGCTTTGTCGGCCACCTTCGATGACACCGATCACTCCATCGGGGAACGGAGATTCATCACGGTTGGCTACTCCGTACGCGAAAGGCTATTAGCCGTTTCACACACTGAGCGTGGCAAGTCCATACGTATCACCAGTGCACGACCTGCGACGCGACATGAGACGTAAGGACGAAGTCTCCAGCGACAATCTCCGCCCCGAATACACCTTCGACTATTCGAAGGCCGTTCGGGGGAAATATTATCAGCGCCTCCTAAAGGAAAACGCGAATGTCGTTGTCCTTGAGCCTGATGTCGCCAAGGCCTTCCACGATTCGGCAGCAGTGAACGATGCATTGCGCTCCCTCCTAAAGGTGGCACGTTCCTCCCGGTTAACTACCCCCTCAAGACGGACGGTCCGCAAACGCCCCGCCGCTTAAGGATGCGGGTCGGCCTCACCTGGGAAGGCTGCAGACAACTTCTTACACAATTTGGCTATTTCACCAAGAATGAGTTGGTGCATAACCGCGGGATCACGCATTAGAGGAAGCCCGATACAGACATTTTAGTTCATTGATCCGTCTGGGCTCGCTCCGCACGAAGTCGCAAAATGGCTTCCTTGAACTGTTCCTCCACCATCCCATCAGCTCGCTCACGCCATTTCAAATCTGGAAAGCGAGCACCTTCCAATACACACTGCGAGAAGAAACTCATCTTCAGCGCGTTTTTCCAAGCTTCCGTCTCACCTACCTCTAAAGCAGAAGGCATACCGAGTAATTCGCGATATTGGTACTCCTGCCATGCGCACTCTGCAGCCACAAAGGGCTTGAACCAATCTTTCCCTTCTGCGTGATTTACATCGTCGAATGCAAATCGCAGCATCTGATGTACGTGGGTCCACGCAAAGGCTATGCGATAGCGACCCATAACAGGACTCCAGACATCGTCGGCGTTATTAGGTGTCGAGAAAGCATGCATGAACTCCCGTAGTCCCTTGTCCTTCTCTACAAGTACCTGCAGATGAGCCTTTAGTTCACCCGTGATGCCGGGCTGGCCTCGAAGGCCTGTGGGATCTTCGGCGGGAAGTGGATCAATGATCAAAACTTGGAACTGCGCAAGTTCGATGACGCAGGAGACGAGCCGCTCTCTATTAGCCATCCGCGGATCAGAGCTGGTAGCTACCTTGGCTACTTCCTCCATCATTTTTTCGGTATGGTGTTTAACCAACTGGTCCGAGAAAACCTTTGTGACTTCGTGATTGCCAGTCCAGCAGGTTTCGATGGCAGTCCGGCCGATATCCAGGATGGCCTTCATTTCATTATTTACCTGAGGAACGGCAGGGCCAGGGACGACCTTTTCGGCGACCTTTTCAATGAGTTTCCAGAGGAGCGTCTTAACCATTCTCCCTCCTATGAAATATGATCTCATTACTCTGGTAACAGCCGACGAAATGGCACTCCGCTCTCTTCGAGTTGCATGGCAGAGACGACAATCATGCCTAGGCGCCCCATTGCCATCTTCTCCAGCTCATGTTTCTGCATGTCAAAGTCAACCAATAGGCTAATGGCAGATATCAGGATGTAACAACCGAAGATGCTCGTAAAACTTGTGCATTGGCTGAGTTAAACTTCCTTCCAAAGAAACGTAATTCGCCACAGCACGTGCCAACATCGCCACTGCGTGCTCAGAATCAACCTCTAATTCTTCCTCAAGTGGCCGATTGGCATGTTTCAAACTGTTCCGAATACCATTAACTTCTTCGTTCACGATCTTATGATCTCGGCCTGTCACAGTTAGACATCTGTCAAAGTCAATGAGGTGATCCATCATATTGGGTTTACCTTCTCGCTGGAGCAGCTTCCCAAGTATTTCCTCGCCAGCACCAGCAAGTGTGACGATTGAGATGATATCCCCCTGTACAAAGAATAAATCCAATGCCGTCTCAATTTGGCGTCTGGCGATTTCTTTTTTGTGCAATTTCATACCCTGTCCCTCTACTCCCAACGACAGACACTACAGAGTGGCACCCCAATGGACAGACATGGGAGTTTCGCAAGCACCTGAATCAACCGGGCCGACCTTGCCCCATCTTACTCTCCGTCCCCTTCCACAACCGCTCAATATTCCCCCTGTGCTTCACCACAATGAGGCCAGTTACCAGTACAGCAAACGACATGAAGGCCACGCTCGGTCTGAGCAGCGCCGCGATGATGGGAAAGAGTCCAAAGGTCATCAGTGCACCACCGGACGAGTAGCGCCAGATGGCGACCGCGCTGATCCAGGCCAGAAGGAGGAACAGCCCTATCAAAGGTGCCACCCCAAGAACTGATCCGAGCGCTGTCGCGACTCCCTTTCCTCCTTTGAACCCCAGGAACGGCGAAAAGAGATGGCCCAAAAACGGAGCCAGCGCGACGAGGAGAATAGCCCATTCGTTTTGCAGCAACTCCGTCGCCGCGAAACCCATCACCCACCCTTTGCCCATATCCCCGATCAAGGTCAGGATGCCGGCCTTCTTGCCCGAGACACGTAGCACATTCGTAAAGCCGACATTCTTGCTTCCCACCGTACGCGGATCCGGCAGACCCATGGCCTTGGAGATGACAACGCCAAACGGGATAGCGCCAAGCAGGTACCCGCACGCCACTAATGCAATGGTAAGTCCGAGATGCTCCATGGCTATGTGTGTTTTAACCGCCGTTTGTCCAAATGCCGGATAGAAATCATTTCAACCCCCTGATCGTGCTTCGACAGGCTCAGCACGAACAAAAGATATGATTATCTAGTCCGTTCGCCCTGAGCTGGTCGAAGGGTGAACGAATTGTGAGGGGCATTTAAGGGATACAATGCTGACCCTACTTCATGTGCGACAACTGTACCATCTATCACTGAAACTTCTCCGGATGCGTAAAGAACTCCAACATGATTCGATTGAGATTCGGCCAGTCGCGATGACCCCCTGCACCTTCACAGTAAAGCGTCGCTCCGCCTGCAGCACATCCTTGGTAGGCTCTGCATCCGCCTTCCACTATTTTGGTCTTCGTGACATCGCAGTGATTACACCCTGCCCACCAGGCTGAGGTTTGCGCGCCCCAACCGGGGAACAACGTGTCGTTTTTGCCGTGCATGATCATGACCGGAATAGGCTCTCGACATTGAAACGACTCGAGATCTTTCCCGGTCCATCCGGCGGCGCTTGGTGCGATGGCCGTAGGGATCTTTTTCGTCTTTTCAAGCGCAGCCAGGGCCAAGGCCGCAGTCCCGCCATCGGAATGGCCGGTAACATAGACTCTCTTCAGATCGATACACCAGTCCTTTGCCACGAGGTCGGGAATGGCTCCAAGCTGCTCGATGGCAGGGATGTTCAACTGTAGATGATCGGCATAGACCACCACAAACCCCTCGCCGGTCGCTGCAGTCGTGAGGCCGGTGAAACGCTCCGATGCCCAGCGACTCTGTCCGGCCGGAGCGTACACCATCAAGAGAGGATGGGCGAATGTTGCCTCATAGTTCGAGGGAGTGCGAACCATATACCGAATGCCGGAGGGGGAGACTTTTCCATCCGTCGCGCCGGCAGGACCTGGACGCGAACCAGCTGGACAATGCCCTGTCGTATGTGGATAGGCAAATGTTTCGAGCGGTGGAGGCGTCCCGTTTTCGCTGCAGGCAGTGATGATGAGTTGAAGAATAATTACTGCGCAGGCCGATACAAAAAGCCGTGCTTGATCCACCAAGTCGTGGTCAAAACACTGAGGTCGTCGACAGTTCAAGATTCTCTAGGCGACGTGGCGAGTACAGAGCGTGGCAAAACTGTTCCGTCAGAGCCCTTTGGCGACGACCTGCTTCCAGAAACTCCACACATACTGGCTGCCGGAGATATAGCCCAGCACCAGCGACAAATATAAGGTGACGGTGCCGGCCAGGTGCAAATTGCCCAATTGGGCCAGCTCCGTGCCTTCAAGGATCAGCAGGATGATGGCGATGACTTGGAGCGCCATCTTATACTTGCCGGTCGTCTCCGCCGGGATGATCATCCCTTCTCCTGCAGCAATGGCGCGGATGCCGGTCACCGCCACTTCCCGCGCGATGATCAGCAGCGCGACCAACGCACTGACTCGATCCACGTTCATGAGGAGAATCAGCGCCGATAAGACCAGGAGCTTGTCCGCGATCGGATCGAGCAGTTTGCCGAGCTTGGTGATCTGACCGGTTCGCCGGGCGATGTAGCCGTCCAACATATCCGTCACCGCCGCGACGGTGAAGATGATGGCCGCGGCCAGCGACTGCTCCGGCGTCGGATGGACAAACAGAATGATGAAGACCGGGATCAGAAGAATGCGGACGAGGGTCAGGAGATTGGGCAGATTGAGTGACTCTGCCCCTATTTCTCGCCACACTTCCAGCACGCGGTTCATTGTCCCATTCCTCTCCTGACACCCGCAGGATGGTCAAAAAGACTGTCCAGCAAGGCCGCAGCGAGCGAAGTGGCGAGGCGTACGCTTCGGTACGTTGAGCCACTGAGCGATGCGAGAACGCCGCTGGCGGACTTTTTCAACATCCTGCTAAACAATCCCGTTTTTGAGCAAGTCATGCAAATGAATCACCCCGCGAATCGTCCGACCGTCTTCCGTCACCACGAGGGTCGTGATCGAATACCGTTCCATCATCTCCACTGCGGTTGCCGCCAATTCCTGCGGTCCGATCGTTTTGGGATTGTGTGTGGCCAGTTCGCCTGCCGACGTGCCGACCAAATCCGTGCCCCGCTGGATAAAGCGCCGCAAGTCGCCGTCGGTAATCACACCGATCAACAGACCATCGTGATCGACGACGGTCGTCATACCGAGCTTTTTGGCACTCATTTCAAGCATCGCCGCCATCCCGCCGACGGTGGCTTGAACCATCGGGATCTCCGCATCGGCATGCATGAGATCTTTCACCTTGACCAGCAACCGGCGTCCCAACGTTCCGCCGGGATGGAATCGGGCGAAATCTTCTTCTTTGAACTCCCGTTTTTTCAGGAGGGCGACGGCCAACGCATCGCCTAATGCCAACGTAGCAGTCGTGCTGGCGGTCGGAGCCAACCCCATCGGACAGGCTTCTTCCTGTACCGACACATCGAGCGCGACATCGGAGTTCTTCGCCAGGGTCGATGTCATCCGTCCGGTGAACGCGATCACGGGAATACCTAAACGTTTCACATACGGCAGTATTTGAAGCAACTCCTGGGTCTCGCCGCTGTTGGAAATCGCGACCAGCGCATCTCGACGCGCCAACATGCCAAGATCGCCATGGACGCCTTCAGCGGGATGTAAGAAGAACGATGACGTGCCGGTGCTGGCAAGCGTCGCGGCGATTTTCTGTCCGATCAAGCCCGACTTCCCCATGCCGGAGACGACGACCTTTCCCTTACATTGCACGAGCAGATCCACGGCCTTGGCAAACTTGGCATCCAGCTTATCGGTTAGTGCTTGGACCGCCCGAGCCTCGATGTCGAGGACGCGCCGACCATCGGCAATACTTTCCTCCATCTTTGCGGCTTTCGATTCTCGACCGGATGGTTTCACCGTCATGATGTCGCTGCGCCCTTTCGCAGCCTTCGATACCGGACCGGCTGCCTTGACCTTCGTCGTCTTCCTGCGTCGCACAGACGGTTTCAGCTTCTTGGTTTTGCCGCGTCGCATATCCGCATGACCCGTTCCAGTAAGGATTTCAAATGGTGCAATGGCACCATATTCGGCCCATCGGACAGCGCCTCGTCGGGGTTGGGATGGACTTCCATGAAGAATCCATCGACTCCGGCTCCTGCCGCAGCGCAAGCCAACGGCTCCACGAATTCCCGCTGGCCGCTTGATTTGATCCCTCCCCCACCCGGCAACTGAACGCTATGCGTCGCATCAAAGACGACAGGATACCCGAAGTTCCTCATAATAGGAAAGGACCGCATATCCACGACCAGGTTGTTGTAGCCAAAAGACGCTCCTCGCTCGGTGAGCAACAGACGACGGTTGCCACATTCTTCGACTTTCTTCACCACATTGCCCATGTCGACCGGCGAAAGAAACTGTCCCTTTTTCACGTTCACAACTTTTCCGGTTTTCGCCGCCGCAATCAGGAGATCCGTCTGTCTGCAGAGAAACGCCGGAATCTGGAGAACGTCCACGACCTTTCCCGACTCCACTGCCTGCTCTTCCGTATGCACATCGGTCAAGACAGGCACACCAAAGTGGTCCTTCACTTTCTTGAGCACGGCCAAACCTTTCTCCAAACCAGGACCACGAAACGAATGGATAGAAGTTCGGTTGGCCTTATCGAAGGAGGACTTGAAGACATAGGGTATTCCCAACGACTTCGTCATCTCGACGACTCGCCCGGCCGTGTCCATCACCAGTTGCTCGCTCTCGATCACACAAGGCCCGGCAATCAGAAACGGGGGCTGACCTTGGCCGACTTTGAAGGAACCGATATCGACGAGCTGTGCCATGGTCTACTACTGATTAATGTCCTAGTTTTTTCCGCAACGCCGCTCCCACGAATCCGCTAAACAAGGGATGCGGACGGTGCGGCCGGGAACTGTATTCCGGGTGGAATTGAGTCCCCAAAAACCATGGATGATCCTTTAACTCGACGATCTCGACCAGTCTGCCGTCTGGAGAGACCCCGCTCAGGACCAGTCCCTTTGCCGACAGTTGCTCTCGATACGCATTGTTGAATTCATAACGATGACGATGGCGTTCACGAACCCCGCTCACCCCGTACATCTTCTGCGCCAGCGTCCCCTCCCCCAGCTTGCAGAGGTACGATCCGAGTCGCATCGTTCCACCCTTGTCGCTCACCCCATGTTGATCGGGCATGAGATGAATCACAGGATGGGGCGATCGTTCGTCAAATTCGGCACTGTTGGCACCGGCCAAGCCGGCCACATTCCGCGCAAACTCGATCACGGCACATTGCATGCCCAAACACAGACCGAGGAATGGAACCTGACGTTCCCGCGCATACTTGATCGTCGTCACTTTTCCTTCGATGCCTCTCGTCCCGAACCCACCGGGAATCAAGATCCCATCCGCCTCGCGCAAAATTCTCTCCGTCCCTTGCCGCTCGATATCCTCGGACTCGATCCAATTGATATTCACCTTGGTCTCATGATCGATCCCGCCGTGAACCAACGCCTCTCCCAAGCTCTTGTAGCATTCTTTTAATCCCACATACTTCCCCACCAATGCGATGGCAATCTCATGCTTCGGACGCTTGATCTTCTGGACCATCGCGTCCCACTCGCGAAGATTGGGCTGGCCGGTCTCCAGATGGAGCTGACGAACGATCAATTCGTCCAACCCTTCTTTTCTGAAGACGATCGGCACTTCGTAGATCGTCTCGACATCTTTGGCCGTGATGACGGCATCTTTGTCGACGTTACAGAACATCGCGATCTTGCCCTTGAGCTCGGGGGGAATGTAGCGATCGGTTCGACACAACAGAATGTTGGGCTGGATGCCGATTTCTCGAAGTTTGTTCACCGAATGTTGCGTCGGCTTGGTCTTCAATTCACCGGCCGTGCCGATGTAGGGCACTAAGGTCAGGTGGACGTACAACACATTGTCACGCCCGACATCGTAGGGCATCTGCCGGATGGCCTCGAGAAACGGCAAGCTTTCGATGTCGCCGACCGTCCCGCCGATTTCCACGATCGTGACATCAATGCCCTTCGAAATGCGCATGATCGCCTGTTTGATCTCATCCGTCACATGGGGCACGACCTGGACCGTCCCACCGAGATAATCTCCCCGGCGCTCTTTGGTGATGACCGAGTGATAGATGCGACCGGTCGTGTAATTGCTCTCCTTGGTCAACGACAGGGTCGTGAATCGCTCGTAGTGCCCGAGGTCAAGATCCGTTTCAGCTCCGTCGTCTGTGACAAAAACCTCTCCGTGTTGATAGGGGTTCATCGTGCCAGGGTCGACGTTGATGTACGGATCCAACTTCAGAAACGTGATCTTCAACCCTCGGCTTTCGAGCAGGTTCCCGATGGAGGCCGAAGCCAGTCCTTTTCCAAGCGATGAGACCACTCCGCCCGTCACGAAGATAAACTTGTTCATGGCTGTCCTCTCTCCTGGACGTCAGACCATTTCAATCCCGTCACGCCTCTCATCGCTTAAAAAACGCTCCACTGTTCTCCAGCTCACGCTTGATGGCCGTAAACTGCTGCAGTCGTTCCGCGACGTGAGGCACATCCTGCGGTCGATCAACCCGCAGGGAGGCATGTTTGGTTTCCCACACGCGGATGCGGATACCATGATCCAATGCACGAAGCTGTTCAAGCTTTTCGGCCTCTTCCAATCGACTCGTCGGGAGAGCCGCGAATCGCAGCAACGTGTCCTTCGTATAGATGTACAACCCCAGATGAATATAATGGAGTCCTCCGACGACCCGCCTTCCCGGATCATCACGGACGAATGGGATCGGCGCTCGCGAAAAGTACAGGGCATCGCCTCTGGCGTCGGTCACAACCTTGACCACGGCAGAATCGGAAAGATCCTCCGTCGGGTCCATCACGCGTTTGAGCGTCCCCATACCGACCCGGCTTTCGAGAAACGGCTCGATCAGGTCGGTCAATAAATCGGGGCTCAACGGAATTTCATCGCCCTGCAAGTCCAAAAAGCAGTCCCCCGCAAACATACGGGCCACGGCGGCGACCCGGTCCGTTCCCGTCCGATACTCGCCGGTGACCATGACGACACGCCCACCGAACCGCTCGACGGCTTGCTTGATGCGCACGTCGTCGGTGGCAACCAAGACATCGGACACGGCACGGCAGGCCACGGCCCGCTCATACACGTGCTGAATCATCGGCTTGCCGTTCAGTTCCACGAGCGGCTTGCCGGGGAACCTCGAGGAAGCATACCTGGCGGGAATCACAACGGTGACCGATCGTGACGCTCTAGGCATCTCCAAACGCCTCGGACAACTGTGTGGGCGAGACCGTCGCGGTGCCGACCATTCCCACCACGATTCCCGCAGCGTAGTTCGCCATGACCGCGCCCGTCTTGATGCTTGCGCCGGCGGAGAGAGCCAGCGCCAGGGTTCCGATGACGGTATCGCCTGCGCCGGTGACGTCGTAGACCTGCCGCGCCTTCGTAGGCAAATGCCACGATGCGCCGTCGCTCTCATACAAACTCATGCCTTTTTCACCGCGCGTGATCAGAACGGACTGGCACCCAAGACGCTGCCGAATCATCGCTCCGGCCTCGTCGATCGTCTGGTCGCCGTCACCGTGCAAACCGGATGCTTGGGCTGCCTCAAGATGATTCGGTGTGAGTACGGTGACACCTTTGTAATAGCTGAAGTGTTCCACCTTCGGATCGACGATGACCGGAACCTTCCGTAGAGCGGCGAGTCGTGTGATGTCGGACATGAGTGCCGACGACACGACTCCCTTGGCATAATCCGACACCACCACACAGGATACGTCCCGAATCCGTGACTCCACATACCGGAGAATCTTTTGCCGCAGTGCTGCTTTCAGTTCGCTTCGTTCTTCGATGTCATACCGCACGATCTGCTGGTTATGCGCGATGACCCGGCTTTTTCTGGTCGTCGGGCGATCATGATCGATCACCACGCCACCGCGGCTCGATCGTTTGTCGCCGAGTTCCTTCATCAGTAGGCGCCCGCTTTCATCCGATCCAATCACACCGCAGAGGTCGACTTTTCCCCCCAGCGCCAAGATATTGTTGAACACGTTGGCAGCACCGCCGAGCCTGAGCGATTCTGATTCGACATGGACTACCGGGACGGGCGCTTCCGGCGAGATTCGGCTGACCCTCCCCATGACATAGTGATCGAGGATGAGGTCGCCGACAACGAGGACCGATGCCTCTGGAAATCGTTGAAGATACTGTCGGAGTGCCTTTGGCGACGGAGTGTCGCTCGTCTCGTTCGAGTCGTCCTCCGACTGAGAAGCGCGGGTGCTTTTCTTTACTGAATCGCCTTGCCGAATCGTTCCCATCGGACCCACTCCGTCCAATTTCCCTGCCCATTCCAGGACCAATAGATACGGAACGCCTTGCCGCGGATTTTCTCCTCGCGGACGTAGCCCCAGAACCGACTGTCCAGGCTTTGATCGCGATTGTCGCCCATGACGAAGTAAGATCCCTCCGGCACGGTCACCGGTCCGAAGTTATCACGGGGGGTGATCGTCCCGTCGATGATGCCGGGATCGATTCGTTGAGTAAAGGCCTTGTCGTCGAGCGGCTGGCCGTTCACGATCACGACCTTATTCCGAACCTGCACGGTATCCCCCGGCAGCCCGACGATACGCTTGATAAAATCTTTCTCTTCATCCTCGGGGAACCGAAACACAATGATGTCGCCCCGCTGCGGTTTGCCGAATGCCACCACCGTTTTGGAGGTGTAGCAATTGACCGGGGGGAACGTCCATTGCAATTGGCAATCCGTCGGCCACTGAAGACCATAGGAGAGTTTGCTGACCAAGATATGATCGCCGATCAGCAAGGTGGGAATCATGGATCCGGATGGAATCTTAAAGGCCTGCACGACGAACACGCGAATGGCGAATGCCAGGAGCATCGCCACGATGATCGCTTCCGCATACTCTCGGACGATGGACTTTCGTCCCGATTGGTCTGTATTGTCAGCCAGTTTCGCTCCGGGAAGCGATGCCTGCTCCCCTCCTCGCGGAGAACCCGGCAGCTTATCCACATTTCTCTGATTCTGATCGAGGCTCATTCTTCTCCGACTCTCAAAATCGCCAGGAACGCTTCCTGGGGGACGTCGACACTGCCGACCGATTTCATACGCTTCTTCCCTTCCTTCTGTTTCTCCAGCAACTTCCGTTTGCGAGTGATGTCTCCACCGTAGCACTTTGCCGTCACGTTTTTTTTCATCGCTCCGATCGTCTCGCGGGCGATCACCTTGTTCCCGATCGCCGCCTGAATGGCGATTTCAAACATCTGGCGAGGAATCAGCTCTTTCATCTTTTCAGCCATTTGTCGCCCGCGATGGTACGCACGCTCACGATGCGTAATGAAGGACAAGGCATCCACCGCTTCACCGTTCAGCAAGATATCGATTTTCACCAGATCGGACTCGCGGTATCCGAGCAATTCATAGTCCAAGGAGGCATAGCCTTGAGTTTTGGACTTCAATTTGTCGTAAAAATCCAGAATCACCTCATTCAAAGGCAGTTCATAACTGATCATCACACGGGTGGGGTCAAGGAATTGTAAGCTGCGCTGAATTCCCCTTCGCTCTTGGCAGAGCTGCAGAATGGACCCCATATATCGCTCAGGTGTAATGACCGTCGCCAGAATGACGGGCTCTTCAAAGGAAGCGATGTTATTGAGCGGAGGCAGTTCAGCCGGATTGTCGATCTCCAGCTTGTCGCCCTTCGTGGTCGTCACGTGGTACACCACCGTGGGGGCCGTCGTGATCAACGTCAGGCCGTACTCTCGTTCCAGCCGTTCCTGAATGATCTCCATGTGCAGCAAGCCGAGGAACCCGCAGCGGAACCCGAAGCCGAGCGCCAGCGACGTTTCCGGCTCGTAGACGAACGACGAGTCGTTCAAGCGAAGTTTGACCAAAGCGTCTCGCAAGTCCTCGTACTTCGCCGTATCCGTCGAGTAGAGCCCACAAAACACTAAGGGTTTGACTTCCTTGTACCCGGGAAACGGCTCAGCGGTGGGTGTCACGGCATCCGTCAGAGTATCGCCGATTTTCACATCGGCGACTTCTCTCATATTGGCACACAGATACCCGACCTCGCCGGTCAACAGTTCGGTCTTCTTCGCCCGTTTGGGAGTGAACTGACCTACTTCCATGACTTCAAACATCCGGTCATTCGACATGACTTTGATCTTCATACCAGGTCGGACCGAACCATCCACTATTCGCAAGAGAACGATCACACCTTGATAATTATCGAACCAGGAGTCAAAAATGAGAGCCTTGAAAGGGGATTGAGGATCACCGGTCGGCGGAGGGATCCGCGCAATAATCGCCTCCAGAACATCGTCCACACCCTTTCCCTCTTTCGCACTGATCGGGATGGCATCCTCGGCATCAAGCTGCAAGACATCAGAGATCGACTGCTTCGTCCCTTCGACATCCGCACTGGCGAGATCGATCTTATTGATGACCGGAATAATCATCAGATGATTGGCCATCGCCAAATTCACGTTGGCAATCGTCTGCGCCTGCACACCCTGAGTGGCATCGACCAGCAAGAGCGCTCCTTCACAAGCCGCGAGACTGCGGGAGACCTCATAGGTGAAATCGACGTGCCCCGGCGTATCGATCAAATGCAAGGCATACGTCTTCCCGTTCTTGGCCTTGTACCGGATGGCCACTGCATGGGCTTTGATCGTAATGCCACGTTCCCGCTCGAGGTCCATGGCATCGAGGATCTGGTCTTTCGCCTCTCGAGCAGTGACTGCGCCAGTAGCTTCGAGGAACCGGTCAGCGAGGGTTGATTTGCCGTGATCGATATGAGCGATTATGGAAAAATTGCGTATAAGGCTTTGCAAATCCTAGCTCATTCGTAAAAATCGGTTCATTATAGTAACTGCTTCCCGGGTTGTCAAAGAGATCGCCCTCGCCCAAACAACTCATCACGCACACGACCATCGACTCAAATGAAACAACTCCCACGAAGTGATCTGCTGGATCACCGGAGCCCATACACTCCATGGCACGTGCACCACCCATACAGCCCATACGGCGAGGCTTCCAATCCACCTCGTTCAGACGGAGGCGTATTTTCCCCGCCAGACAGAAGGTCCATTTTGTGGCGACTGACGCAGGGAGACCTGAAGCTGACAGTTTGGTTCATCAGCTGACTGGCGACTCCTCTGCGAAACTTGACCACGCAGTGAATGGTCCGCAGGCTGCGGCCGCCCAGAGACTTCTAGATTGGCAGAGCCTTTTAGACTCTGTCGGAGACGAGCCTATCCGTGCCAGTCACGTATAGGTTCATGGATGGCGCTGAACTGCATCCTGAATTCCATCGTCTGACTTCACGACATAGAGATGGGCCATTGAGCCCTATCACATAGGTGCAATCGTCCTCATTCTCACGAAGGATTGTAAATCCCAGCCCAACTGCTAGTCTTCTCGCCCGATCCTGCGTAGATCGACACGGAGATTCAAATGGAGGTCAGCGATGAAACGACCGCCTAGCACAAAGGCGTTTTTTATCACGATAGGAACCGCCGCAGTTGCGATGGTATTAGTCCTGTTAGGAAGTCAAGAGCTCCCGTGGACCGACCACGCCCAAGCCCAAGCCGTCCCTCCCTCAACACATCGCCATAACCAAGAGGGACTGACCTGGCCGCCGCAGCCGCGTGGTATCGGCAATGTCGCGGTCCACTCCGATATTGCCGAAGAAGAGCACGATCGCCGGATCAAAAAAGCTCGAATGGATCGCCTGGAGCAGAAAGCCAAAGCCGATACAAGGGTGGTCTATGGGCTTGGCAATCGATTCACCCGCGTTACCGTCCTGGATCAGGATAATAAAGAAGATCAGGATGATAAGCAGCGTGCACCGGTCGTGAGCCAGTTGGTCTTTTTCAGCCATGAGAAAAACGCCACGGTCGAAGTCGGCTTCGACGCTCAAGAGAAGCTCGAAGCCGTCACCGTGATACCAGCCGCAGACTATCAGCCGGAGATCACCGATGAGGAGATTAAGGACGCCGCAGCTTTGGCGCGCAACTATTTCCTCAGTCAAGGATTCAAGCGGATCGCCGGCTTGCGCCCCTACGGCATCCTTGCCTATAAGCCGGAAGGGAAGGGCTTTTACGACACCCGTGTCCTCTACATCTCCTTCCACAAACACGACGATGCCCCTCCTCAACTGGCGGCGTGGGTCGATCTCACCAATCAACGGATCCTGGAAGTGAGGGAGGAGCTCTGATGGGCCGGAGATTTTGTTGGTCCTTTCTCGCTGGTGCCCTTCTGACCAGCCTGCTGGTCTTTTCAGGATCGGGGCTGGCCCAAACGTCCGGCAGTGTGTCGTGGAACGGATGGACATTGACCTATGAGGTAAGCGGAAAATACGACGGCCTGTCGCTGAAAGGGGTGCAGTTCCAGGGGCTTCCATTCATCCATAAACTGAGCTTTCCCGTCATGCGTGTGTTTTACGACAATAATGCGTGTGGCCCTTATGCTGACCGGTTGGGAGGTACGCTCACCCCCATCCCTTGGGCCGGCAACGCCCTTGTCGCCAAGCGCGAATTCATCCTGAATGGACGGCAATGGTATGAGATCGGCATCCGTGATCAAATCGGCGACTACGACATCTATCAAGTCTACTATCTCAGTAGCGATGGCATTCTTGACGCCCACATCTACAGCAAGGGGTTACAATGTGTAGTGGATCATGTCCACTATCCCAACTGGCAAATCGATTTTGACATCCAGGACGCAGGGAACGATCTGATTCAGTTGAATACGGGGGCCGGATACACGACGAAGTTGACCGAATTCAACGCCAAAGCGACTGAAGCCGTTGACCATGGCTGGCGTGTACGAGACTCCGTGACGGGACGTTTTGTCGATGTGTTCCCCGGGTTCACCGACTTTACGATTCCGAACGAAAATATTCAGCCTGTCGTCGGGTATGCCAACCACACCGTGTTTGGACGCCTTTACAGGAGCTCAGAAGACACGGGGTGGACGTATGGCCCGAATACCCAAGTGCCTTATAACAACGGAGAGTCGATCAACAATACGGATATCGTCTTATGGTACGAGGGATATTTACATCATAGCGCTGCTGATGGAAGCAATCTCTGGCATTCAACTGGTCTTCGTCTGGTGGTGAACGGCGGTGCTTCCCCACCCCCTCCACCCGGCGGTGGCACCACGCAAACCTTTACGAACCCCACGGCCATATCAATTCCGGATAGGGGGAACGGATCACTGTATCCCTCCACGATCAATGTGGCAGGGATGTCCGGTGTCATCAGCAAAGTGGTCGTCAAGCTGAAAGGCGTACGCCATACCTACCCCGATGATCTTGATATTCTTCTTGTTGGCCCAGGAGGACAAAAGGTCATGCTCATGTCCGATGCAGGCGGTGGAATCGATGTGGCGAACGTGAACCTCACCTTTGACGGCGCTGCATCATCAACACTACCAAACAGTGCTCAGATCGTTTCCGGCACCTACCGCCCGACGAATTATGGATCTACAGACTCGTTCAACGCTCCTGCTCCATCGGCACCGTACGGCACAAATTTGGATGTCCTTCACGGAATCTCTCCAAACGGTTCATGGCGACTATTTGTGTTCGACGACGAACCAAAAGATCTTGGCTCCATTGCAAATGGATGGGAACTGATTATCACGACCAACTGATAGATGAGACAGACTCGCGAGAGCGCCAACGGGAAGGTCACTCATCCTGAATTCAATTACACACCATCGTGCGTCCTACAGATTGTTAGGCCACAAAGAACTCAGCTCCGGATACTTAGCGCGATAGTCGGTGTGACTGGCACGGATGACTTTCAACGCTTCATCCCGTCCATACACGCTCGTGATTTCCACCTTGTGATGCGTCGTGCCGGGTGCGCTTTTTTATAGGTGAGAAAATAATGCTTGAGGCGATCCAGGAGAGCCGCTGGACATTGTGAAATGTCCGTGAAGTTGCCGTACACGGCATCGTCCCGCATCACGGCGATGATTTTGTCGTCGGCGTCACCGCCATCAGCCAGGCTCAACCCGCCGATCGGCGACGCCGTCAGAAGGATGTCGCTGTGGGGAATGCTCTTTTCCGACAATACACAGATGTCGAGCGGATCGCCGTCCCCCACCATATCCTTGCGGCAGGCTCGTTTCGCAAAGATATCGGCCACGTGCTCACCAGAGTACGTCTGAGGAATGAGTCCGTAATACACGGGGGCGGTAGTTGGAAAACCGCTGCGGTCTGTCCACCTTGAGAAAACCGCTGCTCTTGTCCACTTCGTATTTAACGGTGTCGGTCGGGACGATTTCAATATAGGCCGTGACTACGTCTGGAGCTCCCTCCCCGATCGACACGCCGTGCCACGGATGCGCCTTGAACATGAGCCCGAGTAAACGTTGAAAGGGATCGCTTGCCCCGCGTATCGTGGTCGTCTTGTCCGTATCCTCTCCCCGTTCCTTCCTTTTCTTTTCTCTCATGTCTCCTCCGAATCTTTTCCGAACATCGCGCAATCTATACTTCCGAACGTGCCTCAGTATCTCCCAAGGTTTTGGAGGGGAGCAACGGCTTTTACCTGACGGAACCGAAACAAAATGAAGAGTCCTTGCTCAATTGAGGAGCGGTCTCTACCCACATCTCTATATCCCATATGCGTATGCCTGACACTGTCTGTAGACTTCTGCCACCGGTAAAATTTCTTCGGGCGTTGTCCTAATTTTCTTAAGAACCCTCCAGCAAATAGAATTTTTTCTGAACAAGTCGGCAGCTTCCCCTGGCTGGTAATCACCGGCCTACTATAGGCAATCATACTGCAAGAGCCGGTTATTCCCGCCTCGTGAAGACTGCAAAAAGATCATCACTACCGTAGGCCCGAGGAGCGAGATCACTGTCAACATGGGAGGACGCCATGAACAAGGTTTGGTTGTATGTAGGTGGGATCATTATCGCAGTAGTTGCGTTAGCCTACACCGTGATTTCAACCGTGAACAGCAAAATTCCTCCGGCGACCGATCTGAGAGCGGTATACGAGAAGTCAAAATAACGCACACGTGTACCGTCGAGGAGTGCTTACCGTCCCGCATCAATGGTCGTGTGAGAGGAGAGGGAAAAGGTTTCGTCTGCATCTTCGCGCTTCGATGAAGGAAACGAGGCAGAAGTTGTTCCTCAGTGCTGAGCGGAGCATGAGCGCGGCGGACCGTCTCGGGTGAAAACGCCGGCATGCAAACGGCAAGATACTCGGCTCCGTGCGTACGCGGCGTGCTATCGCGCACCTGCTCGCCAGGCGGGGTCATCGCTGCGTGCCCCGCCTGCACCTGCCGCACCTCCTGTCTCGTTTCCACCCGCAGCATCCCGCGCAAGACCACGGTGTATGCGCCGAATTTCGGCGTCTGCCCAGGCTCTTGCCATCCTGTTGGGCTCTGCATGCGGGTGATGCTCACCGCGGATGAACCGGAATTCACCAGGCCGATAAATTCATCGATCAGCTTCGGTTTATTTCCAGCCACCTGCACTCTCGCCGGACACTCTATTCAGAATCGCCATAGCGACCTCCTCTCATATGTCCACTTCAAATCTCGACACTCTCGTTTCGCCCAAAGTGAGGTGAG
Organism: Nitrospira sp.; assembly: GCA_037445435.1. Classification (GTDB taxonomy): domain Bacteria; phylum Nitrospirota; class Nitrospiria; order Nitrospirales; family Nitrospiraceae; genus Nitrospira_D. The sequence continues at coordinate 40,400 of JBBIKN010000009.1, forward strand.
CGTATGAGACCGTAGACAGCCTTCATTGGATAGGCGTCTGCATGGTAGGTGACTGGAGTGGCTTCTTCTGCCTCTCGTGGTCTTGATCTATCAGTTTTAACGCCTCGAGTTGAGACTCCAACTCCGCAATACGCTTGTCTCGCTCTCGAAGTTGTCTTTGCAACGATTGCACCTTGCTCGATAGATCGGCAACCGGATCGTTCTTCTGTTTCACTGGTGTGGGAGGAACTGTTCCGCACGCGCTCAAGACAGCGGCCATCATCGCCACACATCCCAAGGTGCTCCAGCCCTTTTTACAGCATCGACTCATAACTGTTCATTTCGCGTGAACCTTCACGATCACCTCGGAAAATTTTATCCAGCTTCACCACCATGGCGGTAGCCGAGCATACCGTGAGCACAGCAGAACGTCACCCATCTCATCTCTACTCCCCGCTTTCCCGCTGTATCACTGCTTGGTGATGTAATGTTCTCTGTGTAAAAGACGAAGGGTGTAAGCTGGGTTGCTGTCGAAGCCGAACCCATTCCCCTGAAGGAGGCTTACACCCATGACGACGCTAGCACCGTGGACCGAGCAGTGGCAACATTTTACAGCCGACATCCGAGAGCAATGCTGGGGCGATCTGACGCGACACATGCGGCAGAGTTGGCAAGACTTCCTGAGCCGGCTCTCTCTCGAAGCTCGCGATCGTTATCGGGGGGTGCGCGAGTATGAACGCAGTCCGGCCCGGACCGATGCCCGCAACGGCTTTTACGAGCGAGACTTTGTGACGCGGCTGGGCACGTTGCAGGTCTGTGTGGCCCGTACCGGCAGCGGGCGTTTCTTCCGTCGGACCTCGCCCGGCTAGAGCGGTGGGCGCCTGAGATGCTGTTGTTGATCCGCGAAGCGTTCTTGCGCGGGCTGAGTCCACGCGCCGTGGGGCGCGTGGTGGCCTTGATCACTGAGGAGCCAGTCAGTACCCAAACGGTCTCGCGGCTGACGCGGGACCTCGACCAGGCCGTCACCCAGTTTCATCAGGCGGGCCTGACGGATGACTGGCGATATCTATTTCTCGATGGCATCAGCTTGCGGGTGCGGCGACCGGGCTGGCGCAAGCGCTTGCAGTTACTCGTGTTCTATGGGGTGCGGGCCGATGGGACCCGCCAGTTGCGCGCCTTCACTCGCAGCACCGGCGAGAGCCAGGCCGCGTGGGAGGGGGTGCGGCACGATCTCTACCGGCGTGGCCTGGAGGGCCGCCTGCTTGAGCTAATTGTGACCGATGGCTGTGCGGGCTTAGCGGCGGCTTTCCAGACGCTCTATCCAAGGGTTCCCCATCAGCGCTGTTGGGTCCATAAGCTCCGCTCAACAAATTGCGGAGCTCGGCGGCGCGATCACGCCGCGCTGAAGGCAGACGCCCAGGCGATCTATCAGGCGGCCAGTCGGGCCGAGGCGGAATACGCCGCCCGCGTGTTCGCTCGCCGGTGGCGGGACACGTATCCTGCGCTCGTGACGCGGCTGCGACGAGATCTGCCCGAGTTACTCGCGTTCTTGCAGTGTCTCCGGGCGCTCTGGCACAAGCTCCGGACGACGAATGTGATTGAACGTTGTCTCGTGGAAGTGCGTCGACGGACGCACCCGATGGTGTGTTTCGTGAATGTGTAGAGCGTGGAGGGGATTATCTATTCCATCTTCAACCGGTTTAACTTACAGTGGCGCCAGCGCACGCTTCGCCAATTTACACAAGCCGCGTGACATCACCTCACTGCGTCACGCCCTTGAGTCGCCGAGAGGAGCGCGCTACACTATGCCGCTGACGTTGCCGGCCTACTTGAGCTCTTTCAAAAAGGAGAAGGCATGACCACTGCGATTCCATTACCGCTGGCTTTCATCATGGGTGTGATACTGGCCCTCTCTTCACCGACCTTCGCGCAGGATTTTCCTCCCGTGGTCAAACAGAAAGTTGAAGCGGCACAGAAGCACGTGAAGACGATCGGCATGGAGGAATATCGGAAGCTCGTCGAGAATCCTGGTGCTGCGTTGATCATCGATGTCCGAGAGCCGCAAGAATATGCGGCCGGGCATGTGCCGGGAGCGATCAATATTCCGCGTGGCGTACTCGAATTCAAAATTTGGAGTCAGCTCGGTTTTCCGGCCAACACCGAGATGGATCGACCACTCGTGCTCCAATGTCAAAGCGGAAACCGTGCCTCGCTGGCGGCACAGTCTCTTCAAGATCTTGGCTTCACACAAGCGACGGCGGTCGTGATGAGCCTTGAAGACTGGCAGAAGGCAGGCCATCCATTTACAAAGTAGCTTACCCCGACGCCCCGCGAATCGGGATGTCTTACTTACGAGCTTCGCAGAATAGGTTCCGATCCGGCAGACTTCGTCGAGAAATGGGCAATTCCGGTGGCGAAACACACATAGTTCGCCACCCCCACGGAACCGGGGCGGTGTAACGGTTGGTAGGGCTTCTGGCCTCTAAGCCTGAGGTTTGTCGGTACACCACCCTCAAGTGAAGTGAACTCGTCCAGGACGAATACCTGAGGTAGAATCCTACTCTTCCTTCAACACGGCTTCCATCGGTTCGATCTATGAACCGCGAGCCTCCTTCACAAAACTACCGCTGCTTGCAGATCGCCCAATGATCCCGGTGGTGACCCTCCCGCGGGCAAGGAAAATGGCCGAGCAGGCTTTCCTTCGCTATCGATCGGTGCAATGCTATACTGCACGACCATGAAACCAGTGACACCGGATACGGAACTGACGCTGTCTTTCCAGAATCAGCGAGCCATCGTCTCTCCTTGGGGAGCGTCGTTACGGCGGTATTTTTTTCTCGATGAGAACGGACAGGAAACTGACATTGTGTGGGGTTATTCCGACGCCCGCCGGAAGCGAGGCGGTCAGGGCGATGTCCTCATTCCCTTTCCTGGCCGGATCGGCAATGGGCGGTATTCGTTCGATGGGCGATCATTCCAACTGGAGCGCAACGATAAGGAAGGTCCGAATGCCATTCACGGCTTCGTTCGCGATCTGCCGTGGCATGTACAGGAAACCGACTCCGTCAAAGCGACGTTTGAGATTCGTCTCGACGCAGATACATATGCCCGACGAGGCTATCCCTTTTCACTGGCCATATGGGTGACGTATGCCCTCGGTGCCTCTGGACTCACTTGCATGTTCGCGGTGAACAACGTAGGGCAACAGGCAGCGCCGCTCGGTGTTGGATTTCATCCCTACTTCACCGTGGGAACGCCCTTCATCGACGAGGCTGAAGTGCAGATTCCGGCATCCGCCTATTTGGAATTCAACGAGCAGCTCGTCCCGACCGGGACGATTCTGAGCGTGGTCGGCACGCCGTGGGACTACCGGCATTTTCGCGAAATAGGCCAACAACGATTCAATCATTGTTACGCACGACTGGAGCGGGATACAGAGGGAACGGCCATAGCGTCCTTGCGTCACATCCGCGCCGGGCGCCAGATCGACATCATCATGGATACGGCTTTTTCGGCCGTGGTGATCTATACCGGAGATGCAATAGTGGACGTGCCACGGGTTGCGCTCGCCATCGAGCCGATGACCTGTGCGAGTGATGCGTTCAATCATCCGGACTGGGGACTGAAGCGGCTCGTGCCCGGCGAGACATTTTCCGGAACTTATCGAATACAACACCATGTCCTATAGCGGAACGTTTCGATCAGCGACTCTACGGGTAAGCGCTTCGATGCAATTTGATGAACGTTCAAAGGGAAAAGGAGTTGACCGCAGAGGACGCTTACTCAGGCAATCTTCCGAAGGTAGGAAGGCTTGCCGGTAATCAGATCGCGGCAGAGCTGGTACAGCTTGAACTGAACTTCGTCGAAGGACTCCCCTTGCACAGGAGAATCAGGATAGCCCTCCAGATAGCCGCGCCACTTGCCTTGGTCCTGCGAAAGAACATACCTTGGTGTATCCAAGTCAGGAATTCCTGCTTTGGGTCGTTCTATGCGTTGAATCTCTCGAGCGCTTTTGGTGGTATCACGACTCAGCTGTTGAACCTTGACCTGTAGCTCATCGAATGACGTCGCTTGTATTTCGCGATCGGGAAAGCCTTCCGGGTAGGCGCGCCACTTGCCCTGATCTTGCCAATACACCCAATTTGGTCGTTGCATGTTGGCGATCATAGCGAGGTTTTACAGATCTGCCCAACAATTTTGAAATTTTCGCCAACGCGCTGATTGATGTAAGCTGCACATTGCCTATGGAAAAGATGAATCCGGAGTTCTCTGACACACCTTCCTTGTCTTTCCGTCAGATCGTAGCGAATCGCTTATCGTTCCAAGTGGCAATGGCCGGGACCGGCGATCGATTGCTGCTCTGCTTGCACGGCTTTCCGGAGTCGGCCGTTTCATGGCGATATCAGATCGAGTCGTTGGCACAGGCTGGCTATCGGGTATGGGCCCCGGATCTTCGTGGATATGGTGGAACGTCACGCCCAACCGGCATTGAGGCCTACCGAATTGAATCCTTGATGGACGATATCACCGGACTCCTTGATACCGCTCAGGTTCAACGCGCGATCCTGGTCGGGCATGACTGGGGTGGAATCATCGCCTGGTACTATGCGATGCGGTACGCCGATCGCGTGGAAGCCTTGGCGATAGTGAACGCGCCTCACCCCGCCTGCTTTGAGCGAGAAGTAACGCACTGGCGGCAACTATGGCGATCCTGGTACATGGGCTTTTTCCAAATTCCCTGGCTTCCGGAAGTTGTGTTGTCGGCTGGTCATGGTTATCTCATCGGGAAGATCTTCGATCGTATGGTGATTCGTCGTGAACATATGCCGAGCGAGATCGTGGAGTTGTACCGCCGGCAGGCCTGCGAGCCTGGCGCGCTCACCGCGATGGTGAACTATTACCGAGCGGCGCTGGGAGGTGGAGGTGGCTTGCGTCAACGCAAGCTAGGGTATCCCAAAATCGATGTTCCCACGCTCGTCATCTGGGGGTTCCAAGATCAGGCCCTCGGTGCACGGAATCTCGATGGCCTGTCTGAATTTGTTCAGGATCTGACGGTCGTAACCATGGCGGATGCAGGACATTTTGTGCATGAAGACAAGCCGGAACAGGTCACGCGTGAGATACTGACGTGGTTAGAGAATCATATGCATACCGAGTTGCTGTCTCCGCAACCTCGCTCAAGCTCTGCGGATCGCTCAACTGGGATGGGAATGGGAACCTGACTCATGACCGCATAGAGGTCTCAGACGCAGCATGCCGTGTTTTCGACAGCTGCGCGTTCAAGAAATCGCCTGACGAGCTGAAATATACTCACTGCTACATAAAGGACGGGCTTCAACCCCTGACCTATGGACGACCGGGCGTCGCGATCGCAGATGGTGCGGTTCCCGTCGGAAAGGGATTCCCCACGAGAGCCGTCAATGGGGCAAGTCCCCCTGCTTCCCCGTTGATGGTATAAGCCGAGACACGACCTCCCTGGTTCGCCACGTACAGAAATTGCCCATCTTGGGACATCGTCAAAGCGACGGGATTTGTCCCCGCGGAGACGGGATTGGGGTTGCCCGACGAGCTCGGCACCAGCGTCAACAATCCATCACTCCTGATGGTGAACACCGATACAGTGCCTCCTCCATTGGCACTATAAAGGAATCGGCCATTACGGGAGATCATGAGGGCGTTGGGAGTCGTACCACCCACAGAGACAGGATTCGTGTTGGGCCCAGCAGGCGGCACCAAGGTTAAGAGACCGTTTGTTCCGATCTGAAAGACCGTCACGTTCTGCGAGCCGCTGTTGGCCACGTAGAGAAACGATCCGTTCAGCGAGATGACCATGCCCTTGGGGACCGTCCCACCGGTCCTGATAGGATTGCTGTTCGCCCCGGACAGAGCGATCGGGCTTACAAGTCCGGTTGCTCCGATGGAGAACGCCGTCACGTCGTTGGAGCCGCTGTTCGCCACATAAAGAAATTTCCCGTTTTCAGGGATCGCAATGGAGACGGGATCCGATCCGTTGACCGATACCGGATTCACGTGGCCGCCGGTTTGCGGTATCAACGTCAAGGAACCGGCAGTCTCTATATTGAACGCCGCCACCGTATCAGCGCCGCTATTCGCTACATACAGATGTTTCGTGTCGGGAGAAATGGCCAGTGCTCCGGGAGCTGCATCGACCGCGACCGGGTTGGGACTGGCGGGAGTCGGCGGGACTAGTAAAAGCGCGCCCTCGGTAGAAACTCTGAACCCTGTCACATTGTTCGTTCTACTGTTCGTCACATAGGCAAAAAATCCATTGGAGGATACTGCTATGGCGGAAGGACCCGAGACATTTGAGAACGGAGAGCCCGGAATCGCGGTGAGCGTTCCGCCTGTCGTATTGATACTGTAGCCTGATACATCATTGGAGCCTCTATTCGTGACATAGAGGATTGATGTCGTTCCAACTCCTCCTATCGTCCCGCCAACTCCGCCAAATCCTCCTCCATCGCCATCCCCATTCCCATCACCACAACCGGATGGAAGGAAGAACAATGCCAAAAACCATATCAGGAATACTTTATTCACGATCGGGATCTTGTGAACTCCTCGATGGACCATCTCTCGGGTTTATACCACTCCCCCAGCGCACTGGCAACGACGCAGAGGGGATACGTATGATCGTCATGTGAGATCGATACAGAGTCAGTGCCGTTAAGATCCATCCCTTGTGCTCCGTTTGATAGTCGCTTCTGCCATAACCTCTATGCTATAAGCCAGTAGTTTTTCCACCGTGGCTCATAAACCTACCGTTCGACAGTTGAGGGACTGGGACCATCGCTACCTGTGGCATCCGTTTACCCAGATGCAGGAGTGGGAACAGGAGGCGCCGCTGATCATCGAGCGCGGCAAAGGCGTCTATCTCATCGATACTGAGGGGAAAAGATATTTGGATGGCACCTCATCCATTTGGGTGAATCTTCACGGACATCGCCATCCGATCCTGGATCGTGCCTTGAAGAAGCAACTCGACAAGATCGCCCACTCAACATTCCTTGGTCTCTCCAACCCACCGGCAATTGAGCTGGCGCGCGAGTTGATCCGGATCGCACCCAAGGGACTCACACGCGTCTTCTATTCTGACAACGGCTCGACGGCGGTGGAGATTGCGCTCAAGATGGCCGTCCAATATTGGCAACAACGGCGTCCCGAGGCCGGATCAAAAAACACATTCCTCCATCTGAAGCTGGCCTACCACGGGGATACGATCGGCGCGGTGAGCGTCGGTAATATCGACTTATTCCATTCAAGGTTTAAGCCGCTGCTCTTTCCAACCCTAGAGGCGGAACCTCCCTACTGTTACCGGTGCCCGCTTCATCAGACGTATCCCGCTTGTCGAATGGCTTGTATCGATCCGATCGAACAGATCCTCAAGAGCCGCCATCAAGAGTTGGCCGGCTTCATCATTGAACCGCTGATGCAAGCGGCTGCCGGCATGATTTCCCAACCGCCCGGTTACCTGAAACGAATTCGTGAGCTTTGTACCAAATACGGCGTCCTCCTGATTGCAGATGAAGTGGCGACGGGATTCGGACGAACGGGTAAGATGTTCGCCTGCGAGCATGAAGGAGTGACGCCGGATCTTATGGCGATCAGCAAAGGGCTCACCGGCGGTTATATGCCGCTGGCGGCAACGTTAACCACGGACGAGATCTACAGAGGGTTTCTTGGAACGTACGACGAATTCAAAACCTTTTTCCATGGGCATAGCTTTACCGGCAATCCCTTGGGCTGTTCCGTGGCTCTCGCCAATCTCCACGTCTTTCGCCAGGAAAAGACACTGTCTCGACTTTCCTCAAAGATTACGCTGCTGACTCAATGGCTGAAATCCTTGACTGAAATGCCCCATGTCGGCGACATCCGTCAACGTGGGTTGATGGTGGGAATCGAATTGGTCAAAGACAAGCGGACGAAGCAACCTTATCGACTCGAAGAGCGAGTCGGCCACAAGGTCGCCATCGAAGCGCGCCGTCGTGGACTCTTGCTGCGACCGATCGGCAGCGTGATGATCCTGATGCCGCCCCTCAACACATCACCCGCTGAACTGAAACGCATGGTCGAAATTCTGCAAGCGTCCATCGAAACCGCGACTCACCTCTCTCTCATCCCATTCCATTCAAGCCCCTCCATCGGTCGGTCTATTACGCAGTAGACATGACGGCGCGCAGGATTAGCTGCTGATGACGGTGGGCTTCGGCAAACACGTTCATACCAGTTGATCCACGAAGCAGAACCAAGCGTTCTTGACAAATTTCAAAGCCATCACTACCCTCTCCCCTCGTCATCCAAGTCCCTAGGTTATCTTTCGGGGGCATCATGCTGCCTTCTTTCTCCCTCGCGCGCTTCCGTTTCGTGCTCGAGCCCGAAGATCGGTTGGCGCTGCATCCCCGAAACCCCGGCAACACACTCCGCGGCGCGTTCGGTTCCACCTTCAAGCGGCTCGTCTGTGCGATGCCGGCCGACTGCCGCGAGACCTGCCGAATGAAAACCACCTGCCCGTACGGGCAGATCTTTGAACCGAGTCCGCCGCTAGGTAGCGACCGGCTGAGCTTGAATCAAGACATCCCGCGGCCTTTCGTCTTCCAGCCACCGACCGGCCTCGAGTCGATGGCCAGACCAGGCAATGCGCTCTCCTTCCACCTGATCCTGATCGGCAAGGCGCACGACTACTTTCCCTATTTTTTAGTCACGTTCCGGGAGTTGGGCGATCAAGGCATCGGTCTCGGGCGAGGCCGCTATCGGATTGCACGGGTGTCGCTGCTCAACGAAGACGGGAAGGATGTCGCAGAAGTCTATTCGGGACACGACAACCTTGTCCGCCCCTCCCCTGTACGAATCACCTACAAGGACTGCTGCCGCCTTGTGGCAGAATGGTTTCCTGCACAGAACCGGCGCGTCACCATGCGCTTTCTCACCCCCATGCTCCTAAAAGCCGACGGGAAGATCGTCACACGGCCGGAATTCCACCACGTCATCAAGCGCCTACGAGACCGCATCAACGCCCTCGCTCATTTCTATTGCGACGATTCGTTAGAGATGGATTTCAAATCCTTCGGCGACCGAGCGGAAGCAGTCCGAACCCTAAGCTGTCACGTCAGATGGGAAGACCGCGACCGCCGCTCCTGGAAAACCGGCCAATCCCACGACATGGGCGGCTTCGTAGGCGAGGCAATGTATGAGGGAGACTTAGAAGAGTTCCTGCCATTGCTGCTACTGGGCCAATACACGCATGTCGGCAAATATGCGGTCTGGGGCAATGGCAGATATCAAGTAGCAATCCAATAAGGTGCGGGTTGTTTCACACCGAGGAGGAAAGATCCACACATGACAACTGCTGAGCATCTGTCAAAGGCGGAACGCCCAGCTCTTGAAGAGCTCCGGGCTCGAATCGCCCGCGAGTTCCCCGATTGGACATTTCATATGACCCTATTCGGGTCACGAGCCAGGGGAGACGCCGAGCTGGACTCGGATATGGATGTACTGCTGGAGGTGGACCGGGAGCATATCTCGTTTGCAGAGAAGCAGCGGCTTCGCCGAGCGGCCAGCGACGCCGCACTCCTCAGTGGGAGTGTTCTCTCCCTCCTGATTGTGGACCGGCACATGCGCCGGGAACGCGGTGACTTCTCTGGCTTTCACACTATCCGCGAAGAGGGCATCCCGGTATGAGCCGAAAGGAAATCCACGAGCTGTTATACAACGCCCGGCGGAGTCTCTTCGCTCGGAACGACCGCTTCGTGATGGCGACAATGACGTTGCAGTCCGAGAAACCGCTGAAGCATGATCTCTGAGCCTGCACAGATGCGCTTGCAACAGCGCCAACGAGAATGAAGCTGATCGTCCATTCGACCCAGCCTCATGAGCGTGGACGGGTGTACAGCGTTGCGGTGGAAGGCAACAGGTTGAAAATCCTCCTCACCTTCCACGCCTTAGGCAGGATGGCCAAATGGCGGCTCACAGATGAAGTTGTCTTGCAGGCTCTCTTGGATCCTGAAGAGGTCCTTCGAGGCCATCATAACCGCTTCATCGCCCATCGCCGAGCGAGAGGGCACGTGGTTCGAGTGATCTATGAGTATGAGAAAGCTCTGCCGGTTGTGATCACCGTCTATAATCCCGTCGCCGAACGGTATTTCAAGGGAGGAGAAACGTATGAAGATCGCATACTCACCTGATGCGGATGTCCTCACCATTCAGTTACGCGAAGGAAAGCCCGCAGAGTCTAGAGACATAGCCGAAGGGGTCATCGTGCATCTCTCGGCAAAAGGACAACCGCTCGAGATCGAAATTCTGGACGCATCCAAAGTCGTGCAGAAAAAAGATATTGAGGTCTCCATGGAGTCGCTCTTCTCACATACATGATCGTCATTTCGAACGGCACCAAAGGCGGATCACGGCATACGGTTCACGGATTACGGTAAACGGAATACAGTCCACGGATGGCCGAGTTTGTGACCTCGGATGTCACACGGGCATGTTACATAATAAGCCGCCCGTGCGTATGTAAGGCCCTGTGCACGACATGGGCAGTTTCGTCGGCGAAGCGAGGTACGAGAGAGACATACAAGAGTCCCAGCCGCCGCTGATCTTGGTCAGGACACGCACATCTGGAAGTACACGGTGTGGGGAAATGGACGATATGAGATTGTAATGGTTCCAGTGACTTACGAAAGGGATGCCCTGTGGAACGATCCGAACTGATGGCAACAGCAGCCTCCTGGATGCAGGCGCGCGGCTCCAAACAGAAGCTCGCCAAAAAGGAGGACTCTGAGCAGAGCCTGTGCGAGCATAGCCTGAGCAAACTGGTGATGAGATGAGTACAGAACATGCTGGGCTGTATTGGACGGGCCATGCCCTACTAGATGTAGGTGTGGCTGGTCTGTGCGCCTTGTGCAAACGAGATACGCCTGAAAGCCTGACCCTTGCCGATCTCGACAAGGCTAGCGATTTCATCGAGGAGCACTACTTCAGCGGAGCGCTTGATCCCTATCTAATAGTTATCTTCCTCAACGGTGGGTACTGCGGCCCCAACAAGGTCGGCAATCCGAAGGAATATGAGGAAATCTACCGCGCACATCGCGTCTTGCCTCAAAAACACTTAGACTCAGGCAAATACCTGTTACCTGCAACGGGGCAACAATGCGTCTTTTCAGGCCTGCCCGCAACCGCTTGGGTCCATCGTCAACACTTGCCACTCTTCTCCGCAGAGAATGTAATGAATTTCCGCCCGGGCGGACAGACAGCGATTCCCATCGCAGGCGTCTGCTTGGTCGCACTACAGTTTTTACCTATGGCAGCTCGCCGAGCAGAGGGGAGACTGCTTGCGGTTCACACCGATGATCCGGGCCTCACAATCACCTTCGCACGGCGGTATCTCGAAGACAATAAGCGTTTGCTCAGCCTTGCACTCCCAAACGAGCGCGCCCTTGTGCATACAGGCTTCGATCGTGAGCTGCCCATGTGGGACGCAAAGAAAAAACGGTACAAGATGGCAGATGTCAAAGGACCGCGGTCTCTAGTGCTGGCAGATCTCACTGATATTGCCAGCAAGGCAGCCCCGACCGATCTTCGCCCACATCCAGTCGGAATGACTGTTTATCTGCTCTCGAACTCAGGCCAAGAGCCATCGTTGGAAATTGTAACAGTCCCATCAGGGGTGGTTTCATTCGTCAGGCGTGCAGCTCAGTCCGGAACCAGAAGTGCTTGGAGCGCGATTATGCAAAGGTTCAGGCCACTTCAGGAGAAAGATGATGAAGGTAAGCCAAAGCCGAAGAAGAGCGCTTCAACTGCTCCAGTCTCAGGAGGCCCTGGATGGACAAGGAATCCAGCCTTTGAGGAACTGTGTCTGATCTATGAAGCTGGATTCATAGACCAACAACTTGCCGCCGCCTGGCTGCGCCGATACGTGCTCGGCCGTATTGAATCTATCAAGGGGGAAGTACGGTACGAGGAGACCAATGCCCGCCTTTGGGCACTTGTGGAACTATTCCTTCAGGAGGTTCTGAGAATGAAAAGAACTAGAATAGAAGCAATTCGGCAGTTCGCCGATAAGCTGTCTGGTTGGATTCGAGAGAAGAATGATCGAAGCTTGTATCGTTCGCTCACGCTCGACCGCACATGGGAACTGCGGCAGACGCTGTTGAGGGCACAGCGTGACGGGTTGCCATTCGGGCTCGACGAGTACGCAGCCGTGTGGTTACACGAGGAAGACAGCCGGACTGATGAGGCTCTCATCCGGGACCTGGTGTGCATCCGGGTCGTGGAGAGACTACGTGACGGCAAGTACTTTGAGAAGCATCCAGAGGATCAGCTAGCTGCCATATTGCCTACAGGTACCCAAATGGGTGAGGAGGTCATCCAATGAGTCATGTGACTGGGTTGATGGTTATCGACGCGCCAGCAAGTGCGCTCAACAATGCAGGCGCCGACACCGAGGCGCGGACCGAGAACGCTGTTGCAGTGAAGTTTATCCGTGCACCGGAGGGTCGCTACCCCTACGTAAGCGCACAGGCCGTGCGTTACTGGCTACGCACCCAACTGTCCCTGGAGCAGGGGTGGACGGCATCCCCGGTCTTTCGAGAGGCGAAAGTTGCCTATACCGACGCGGAACCAACGAGTTACATGGAAGACGATCTTTTCGGCTACATGCGGGCGGCGTCGAAGTCTACTGACGAAAAGAAGGCAGCCAAGCGGGCTGAGATCGCCGCAGCATCAACTCCCGTTGATTCGGACGTGGGAGAGGTTACCCGTATCTCACCGCTCCGTGTGGGCACGCTTGTAGCTGTAGCCTCGACTCGAATAGTCGGTGACTTCGGAACAATGGCCCGAGCTGAAGGTGATCCCGTTCCGCACGAGCATCAGTTTTACCGCGCACATTTGAAAGCTGGAATCGCGCTGGACCTGACATGTGCCGGCACGTTTTTCGTCTCGCAGCGCGTCGGCTACAAAAATCTCGACAAGAGGCGGATTGAGATTGCCAGGAGTCAGGGTGCGACCGAGGTAAATGTCCGGAATTTCAAGGCGTGGCGGCTCCCGATCGGGGAGCGTCAAAGGCGCACTTCAATGCTTATCAAGATGCTGGGACGCCTCGACGGCGGCGCAAAGCAGACGCTGCACCTGACTGACACCGCACCCTCGATCCTAGTGTTGGCGGTTTGCAAGGGCGGAAATCAGCCGTTTCAGAGATTGCTTGCTGGTGGAGACCTCGGCAACACCGAATTGCGCCTTGATGTCCTTGAAGAAGTCATTCGCGTCTTCGGTAACGATCTAATCTCCGACATCTACATCGGGTGGGCTCGTGGCTTTGCAGATTCAGAACGGAAGAAACTCGAAGGGGCACTAATGAGGGAAGACAACCATTACAGGTTCAACAGCAAGATAGTTCATCTGGCACACCCTCGCGAGATTGCGGACCAGTTCGCAAATGCTCTCTTGAACGAGAATAACGCATCGTGGTTTGACTGATGCGAGTTGCACGGATCGTCGTCCACGCAGATGTCACGTCCTTCCGCCACCCGTTCTTTGTGACGGGTCGCCAGCCGTCATTCGACCTGCCCCCACCATCCACCATCCACGGCCACTGCGCGAGCGCACTGGGATTTTGGCCGGATCCAACGACCTTCTTCTTCGGCCTGCACTTCCTGTATCGCTCGCGTGCCCAGGATCTCGAGCATCAGCATGTTACCCAAGCGCTGAGCCCAAGGACCACGACCCGCGTTAAGACTCCCGAGGGAGAAGTCAGGGCAACGACCGAGATAACGATTCAACCGGTGCCTCGGGACTTCCTGTTCGACGTGACCATGACACTATATCTCCCAGTGGATGTCGGACAGGCGTTCCGATCCCCAACTTATACGGTTGTCCTCGGTCGCTCCCAGGATCTAGCCGAAGTCATCTCAATAGATGAGGTTGAGCTGGAACGCCCGGGACGGGCACGTGTTGAACATACACTGCTTCCGTGGTCGGTGCGTCCTTGCCTCTATGCGGGCTCAACCGCACTCCTGACGAAATACATCTCCGAGCCGCCGGAGCGGCGCGCAATATTCGAGCGATACGTTGCCCTCCACGAGCCGATCTTTTATGGAGAAGGCGCTGATCCAAATCGTAGCTTCTTGCGGGTCCAAGGCATTTCCTTTGAAGACTTGTGGATCGATCCGACCATCATCGATGAAGACGGGTTTGCTCGTGGCGTCTGGATTCACCGAATTGCTGAAAAGACAACGGGACATGGCTGACCGCCTTGCTCACGTCTGGGCAAAGAGTCCAAACCCTGGGTCTCAGCAGGGCGAACCTCTCGCGGGTCATACTGCGAATGTATTGGCGCGCTTAACGGGTTGGCGAGCTCGTTATCCCCAGCTTTCGAGCCATACCTCATGTCCTGATCTCCTTTGGGATCTCGCAGCATGGGCCTGTCTGCTGCACGACGTCGGGAAGGTCGCACGCGGGTTTCAACTGATGGTTCGCAATGGGCCACGATTTCCGCATCGACATGAAGTCCTTTCACTGGTTGCAGTCGGGTGGCTGGATGTAGCTTTTACACACAGAGAGCTACTCGCAGCGGGCGTGGCAACCCACCACTACGATGCCCCAGAGATTCTCTACCGTTATCCCTACGGGGAGGACGCCCGAGCCGATCTTCTTAGAGAGTTGTCGAACGAGGACGAAGATTCACTACAAGGGTGGCTAGAAGGGCACGGTGCCCCTGACCCCACCCGATGGGGTTTCGGACGTCTTCCTACGCTTCGCCGGCTTTCTTCGTCGGAAGCTTTGGCAGACGGGATGCACGCGCTCGCATCGATTCTTGAAAGAGTGGAGCGTTTAGATGCAAGGCACCCTCATGCTCTTGCGGCACGGATTCTACGTGGGTTGGTAATGCTGGCCGATCATGCCGGCTCCGCTCATGAGCGCCACCTCGGCGCTCCGTCGCTTGAGAGCCCTGCGTGCCTGTTTGAACATCTCGCACGTGCCGGCTGGTCTCATTTCTGGCCGCATCAACTGGAGTGCGCAGGTCTTGACGGTCACGGATTGCTCACTGCGCCAACGGGCAGTGGTAAGACCGAAGCTGCCTTGCTTTGGTCCGCACGACAGCGTGAGCGAAGCTCAGCCGATCGGCCCATCTTCTATGTCCTACCCTATAGAGCCAGCCTCAACGCGATGCGTCTGCGAATCAGTGAACGATATGGAGTGCCCGAAGGTGCTGTTGTACTTCAGCATGCTAAGGCCACGGCGGATCTCTATTCATTTCTTACGTCAAGGAAAGGATACAGTGGGCAAGAGGCGGTGAGAGCTGCACGCCATGAACACGATCTTGGCCGCCTGATGACAGCACCTGTCCGTGTGCTAACGCCGTATCAAATGCTCAAGGCTTTTTTTGGATTACCTGGGCATGAGGCCATTCTTACAGACGCAGCAGGCGGACTTTTTATCCTCGATGAATTACACGCCTATGACATTCGACGGCTTTCACTGATTCTCGCGGCTGTTCATCATTTGGCACACGACCTCGGTGCCCGTTTCCTCGCAATGAGTGCAACCTTTCCGCACCTTTTGCGCGCAATGCTTGCGGAGGTACTTGGCCAAGATCCGCAACTAATACACGCGGATGCCGTTACGGAGGGTAAGTTTCGACGGCATAAACTGCATCTCCTGAATGACGACCTTGCGGCATCAACAACCCTTGATGAAATCGCGGGACGGTATCGTCGAGGGGAAGCTGTCTTAGTCGTAGCCACAACAGTGGCCCGAGCCCAGCAGTTATTCGACGCTTTGCAACACCGCGTCGGTAGCGAAGGTGTCTGGTTGCTTCACAGTCGCTTCACGGCAGCCGATCGCGGTGAGAAAGAGGAACGCTTGGGAAGTCGCGTCGGCACGGGACGGCGAAGCACTGATGACCTTGGGACGATTCTTGTGGCAACCCAGGTAGTCGAAGTGAGTCTCGATGTCGATTTCGATGTGCTCTTCTCTGATCCCGCACCGCTTGAGGCGCTTGTTCAACGTTTTGGTCGCGTCAACCGAGGACGGCGCGGTCCACTCCGCGACGTATTCGTTTCATCGACCCCAACCAAGCACTCAGGCCGAGTCTATCAAATGTCCGATGTGCAGCGCGCTGTAGAAATACTGCGACCGTGGAATGGACACCCTCTTGAAGAACGCGATGTTCAGCAAATGGTAGATGCTGCCTATGAGCCGATAGCAGCAGCATGGCAGAGCGAGGTTCGGAGCCAGGTTAAACGAGCACTCGACAGCATTATCAGCGCGAACCATCCGCTCACTTCCCACCCGGAGCTAGAAGCCGCATTCACCAAGTTATTCGATGGATACGAGGTAGTGCCAAGCGCGATGGAAAGCGAGTACCGACGCCGGATGGAGGAAAACCCACTCACTGCGTCGTTGCTACGCGTACCGATTAGCAACGTGCAGTGCCAGAAGCTTCGACGAGCAGGACTATTGCGAGACGAAGTTGCACATGTTCCATACGATCCAATACGCGGCCTTAACCTCAGCTTTCGTGATAATGAATCATGAGACGCATATCAAATCAGAACAAATTGGGAGTAGATGTTGAAGGTCGATGCACGGCATGACGGTTTGCCCAGTGTCTTCTCGACGAGGTTGTCCGCCGCATTGTCGAAGTCACGCATCCGGAGCAGATCATCTTCTTCGGCTCGGTTGCTCGTGGGCAGATACGGCGGACAGTGATGGGACCTGCTGGTGGTCCGATCCTGAGTTTTCTCATCGGCAACGCGTAGCGCGGCGAGGCACTCTATGACCGCCTACGACAGGTGAATTGATGCTCACGTATGCGGATGGATCTCTGAGATGAAAGAAGGAGATAAGGTTGCCGCTCAGTTTGGGTAGTCGGCGTTGTCGGCCAAGTCTAAGACTTCACGGATTGCTTGGCCGACCTTGGCCATCTGAGCCTTGGATAACCTCGCGATCGGGCCTTTGGTGAGACGCCGGTTGTCAATGGCACGGAGTTGATCCAGAAGCAAATCGGAATCACGGCGCAATTGGGAAGTGGCGACAACCCGGATACGTAGCGGGTCGGCATCGTCAATGAGGTTCGTGGTGAGTGGGACCACCAACGTCGAGGGATGGTCGGCATCTAAGAGCGCCTGGGCTTGGACAATCAGCACCGGACGGATTTTGCCGGGTTCCGTGCCGCGCTGTGGCTCAAGATCGGCCAGCCAAATCTCTCCCCGATTACGCATCGGGAGTCTGTTCGATCGCGGCGAATTCGGCGTTCACACGCATGCTCTCTTCACGAACCCGTTTGGAGACTTCCGCCAGACGTTTGCTCCGGAGTTTCTGTTTGATGTCCCGGTTCATCCGTTCGATCGCCCGGCGGATGTATTCGGCTCGCGAGAGATGCAGCCGTTCAGCACATTCCTCACTCGCTTTCAACAGATTGTCGGGTAGCTTTAGCAAGATGGCACCCATGGCGACGATCTCCTCATATCCCATTCAGATATACTTGAAAGATATCCCTTCACGGTACAGTTTGCAAGTCCCCGTTTCGATCGCGTCCGGCTGCAACGCCCAGTCGCCACTCTCAGATAGGAGTCCGCTATGAGCGCGCTGTCGCCTGACCCCGATCCGCTCCCCCGCATTCATCCCGACGTCGCGGCGGCCGCTACCCGCGAGCTCCCGCCAGCCCAGATCAATCTCTTCACCGGCGAGCCCGAGGCCGTGGTGGTGCCGATTGAGAGCGAGCCGCCGGATGGGGAGGAACAGATCATCGATGAGGGCATCCGGATGGTGAAGACCGGCGATACCTCACAGGTGGTCTTGTCCGGCTTTGGCATGTATCTCTCGAAGAAGAGCGAGCGCTTGTTAGTGCGGCAAGGGAAGACGGTCGTTTATGAGTTTCCGTTGTTTCGGTTGAGCGAAGTCGTGGTGGCTTCACGTGGGGTGTCGCTCTCCTCAGATCTGATCGAAGAACTGTGCCAGCGCGGTATTCGCCTGAGCTTCCTCACCAACGGCGGAAAACCCTATGCGATGCTGTCGTCCCCCATGCTGACGGCCACGGTGATCTCGCGGCGGGAGCAGTTGGCGGCGATCGCCGATGAACGAGGCGTCGAGTTTGCCAAGCTGGTTGTCGTCGGCAAGCTCACGAACCAGGAACGGCTGCTCCGCTATTTCGGCAAATATCTGAAGCAGGCCGATCCGGACCGGTTCGCGCGCGTCGATCGGCTCAGTGATCAGATTGCCGAGTTGCGGCCGGCGGTGCAGCGGGCGGCCGGCCCGCAGGTCGATGACGTACGCGACTCGTTGATGGGCTACGAGGGCACCGGAGGACGGCTCTATTGGGACGGCGTCAAGGAGATTATCGGCCAACGCGGCGAATTCATGGGACGCGAGCATCGCGGCGCCACCGACGCGGTGAATGCATTGCTGAATTACGGCTACGGTATCCTCTACTCCCAGGTGTGGGGCGCGGTGCTCAATGCCGGACTGGAACCCTTTGCCGGCTTTCTCCACGTCGATCGTCCCGGCAAGCCGTCCTTAGTGCTGGATCTGGTCGAGGAATTTCGGCAGCCGGTGGTGGATCGAACGGTGATCGCCCATATCAATCTCGGCGAGGCCGTGACGCTGAAGGGTGGGATGCTGGACGAAGAGACCCGCGCTCGCTATGCGGCGAAGATCCTCGAACGATTGGAGTCCACCGAGACCGTGAAAGGCAAGAAATACCAGATCAAGTCGATTATCCAGATGCAGGCGCGCAGTCTCTGCACGTTCCTGCGCCGCGAAGGCGACTATAAGCCATTTGGTTTCAAGTGGTAGTCCGCACCGATGGAGGAGGTCACCACGTATGTGCTCTATGATATTCCCGATGATCCGGTGCGATCGAGGATTGCCGAGGTGTGCAAAGACTACGGGTTGGCGCGCATCCAATTCAGCGCCTTTTCAGGCCCGCTGACCCGCAATAAACGAGAAGAATTGTTTCTCCGGTTGCGAGACACGTTGGGCGCACGGCCTGGGAAGATCCTGCTTCAGCCTGTGTGCGAGAAAGACATCCGGGTCGGGTTGCGCGTGGAGAACGACGATGCCGAGACCGAATCCGCATCCGGCGAAGCTGATGCTGCGGGTGAACGATCTGAAGCAGTATGAGTACTGCCCTCGTGTCGTCTATTACCAGTACGTCATGCCGGTCGAACGAAAGGCGACGTTCAAAATGGAGCATGGGAAATCGGCCGAGACTCGCCTGGATG
>JBBIKN010000010.1:0-58792 GCA_037445435.1 Nitrospira sp.
GTCAGTGCCTGCACACAAGTGCGTTGGGCCTAATGTCGGACAGGCTCCTAGATCGAGAGAATGTCTGCATGGTGTCGATCACTGGTTTTCGGGCAACCGTTCTCTCTTGTCGCGATTGTGTCGGCGACTGCATGCCTCTCTATCTGTCCTGCTTTACATATTTGAACACCGCTGCAGCAACATACACACAGTTTCTGTTGCAGGTCTCAATCGGGTTCCTTAGTTTTCAGTGACATACAAATCGTACAGGGTGGTCTAGGATTTGCTGAACACCCCCACACATTCATACGTGTCCCTAATGTACCAACCTCTAGAAGGAGTGTGTTATGCGAGCAATGAAGCAGTTGTTTGGTAAGGGATTAGCCCTTCCGGCGATTGCGCTGTGTTCATTCCTGCTTCCTTTGAACGCAGCTCAAGCCGCCTCGGTGACCTATTCGTTCACCGGTGATGTCGCCACCCTTAACGGTCCGTTGTTGCCGAATTCGTTTAGTGTGGGTGTCGGTGCCCCCCTGTCGGGAACGTTTACCTTCAACAACGCTCCTGCGACAGGTGGAAACTATTCTGGTGTGGTGTCCGGTCTGACTCTGCAGGTCGGAAGTTATACAGTCAATTTTGCCTCTGGTGCGAATGCCGTAACTGTATTTAAGGCTATCGACTTGGGCAGTGGCTTTTTTGGAGATCGGTGGAAACTGGATACGGCTGTCGGCCCTCAGTTGGATCCGATGACTCTGCAACCGGTCTTGCTCAACGGCTATTCTCCGTTCAAGTTCGATCTCAATCTGGATCGAGAAGGCAGCCTATTCGCCAATACGGATATGCAAAATCCTCCCAGCTTGGGTTCACTCACGGGGACCAGATGGCGGGTTCTGTTTGAGAATGCCGACGGGAATGTTGTCTCAATTCGAGGGTCGCTGAATAGTCTGACGGCCGTGCCGTTGCCGGCGGCGGTGCTCTTGTTCGGTGCAGGCCTTATCTCGTTAGTCGGTTTGGGTGCCGGAGGGTTGAGAAATCTTCGCGGCTCCCGGGCCTAATCCAAAAACTTCGCTTCCGACATTGGGGCTTGGTATCTCGATCGGGGTATCAAGCCCGTTTTTTCTTCGAAATCAATCGACAGGTCGCAGGGTACCGTAGATAATCAGGTTTCGCCCCGCTCTTTCGGATCGACTTAGTTCGTTCGACCCATTCCTCATCATCGTGTGAGTGACGCGGTCTTTATGGCTGGCAATCGCTATCTTATCTTCATCTCGGTCATGGTCGTAGCGCTCTTGGGCTATATGTATGCGGACAGTCTTGTGTTTTTGTTCAGCCGGTGGTTGGGCACCGAGGACTATAGCCATGGAATCTTCGTGCCTTTCATCAGTGGGTATTTGATCTGGCAATACCGGCATCGTCTCGGCCAGGGTTCGAAGGAGAAGTCGTGGTGGGGCGTTGTTGTGATTGCGTTGGGACTTGTCCTCTATGTGATTGGGGAATTGTCGACACTGTATGTCATCCTTCACGTCTCATTGTGGGTGGTACTTGTCGGATTGACTATCTCGCTGTTCGGAATTCGTGGGGCCAAGACCATTGCTTTTCCTCTCGGGTACCTGCTCACCGCCATCCCTCTCCCGATGTTCTTCTACGCGAATCTGTCGAGTCAGCTTCAGTTGTGGTCATCGTCCCTCGGCGTCGGTTGTCTGCAGCTCGTCGGCGTGATGGCGTTTCGCGAAGGCAATGTCATCGATCTGGGCCCGGTGCAACTCCAGGTCGTCGAAGCCTGTAGTGGGATTCGTTACCTGCTTCCGCTGACTTCTCTCGCGCTGCTGTGTGCGTACTTGTTCAAAGACAGGATGTGGAAACGAGTGGTGCTCGTGTTTTCCTCGATTCCGATCTCGATCATGCTCAATGGTTTTCGTATCGGCATGATCGGAGTGCTGGTGGAGGTCTATGGGAAAGGTGCTGCGGAAGGTTTTTATCATCTCTTTGAAGGGTGGGTCATTTTCATGGTGAGTTTCGGATTGTTGATAGCAGAAATGGTGCTATTGGCAAGAATCGGGGAGGCCAAGTCACAAGGGTCGGTTTTCGACCGATTCACATGGAAGTGGCGATCAGAAGGCAGCGACCATCAGACCGTGGGCACGGAGCCTTGTCGGAGCCGATCGTTTTCAGGTCACGCCTATCTGTGCAGCGTGGCCCTCCTCGCCCCATTTACACTTTTCTCGGCAGTCGTTGCGGATCGTGAAGAAATTCATCCTCCACGATCGGCGTTCGTCGACTTCCCGATGCAGATCGACGGCTGGGAAGGCGCGCCCTTTCCTCTCGAACAACAATACATCGATGCGCTTCGGTTCGACGATTACGTTCTGGCGGACTACCGCTCGGATAAGAAACAGCCGGTGAATTTCTACGCGGCCTACTACCGATCACAACGGAAAGGGCAGTCGGCTCATTCGCCTCAAAGTTGTTTGCCGGGTGGAGGATGGGAGATCGCATCCCTGACGCAAAGAGAACTCCCACTGTCGGAGGGGATGATGCAGTCGCTCAGAGTCAATCGGGCGGTCATTCAAAAGGGGGATCAGAAGCAAATCGTGTTGTACTGGTTTAAGCAACGCGATCGAAACCTTACCAATGAATACCTGGTCAAGTTGTACCTGTTATGGGATGCCTTTTCTCGACGACGGACTGACGGAGCCCTCGTGAGATTGGCTTCGCTGGTTGGTCCGGGCGAATCTGAGTCTGCAGTCGACCAACGTCTTCAGGAGTTCGCGGTTGCAGCCGGCCAGGAACTGACAAGGTTCGTGCCGGACTGAGTCGCCTCGATTGAGAGTTCATCTATGGTGAACGAGCTGTTCTTTAGTTCCATGACCGCCTTGCTTGTGTGCATGGCTCTGATCCCGCTCTTGCGGATCATCGCCGAGCGGTTTCAGATCATGGATCAGCCGGGAGGTCGGAAAGTTCATGAATATCCGGTTCCACGGATCGGCGGTATTGCCTTTGCTGTCGGCGCCTGCGCTTCGATCGCCTGGTGGGGTCCGAAAGATGCGGCCACGCTGTCGGTGCTGCTGGGCAGTGTCATCATCGTCGGATTCGGGGTCTGGGATGACCGTGTCGATCTTGGCTATCGAAGCAAACTCATCGGACAACTGCTTGCCGCCCTTGCCGTTGTGTGGGGCGGAGATGTCTGGTTTACCACTCTTCCTTTCCTGCCGGATGTAGAGGTGCCTGCATGGGTGGGGATGCCTGTGACCGTCGTGTTTCTTGTCGGCGTGTCCAATGCCGTCAATCTGACGGACGGGTTGGACGGCCTAGCCGGCGGTCTCTCGTTTCTCACTCTATCCGGTATTGCGTATTTGGCTTATCTTTCCGATGACTCGACGGTCCTCTTGCTCACGGTTCCGTTTCTAGGAGGACTGTTGGGGTTCTTGCGTTACAACACGTATCCGGCACGAATTTTTATGGGGGATGGCGGCAGCCAATTGTTGGGATTCATCATGGGCGTCCTCGCTGTCCTGCTGACGGATTCTTCACGCGGCCCGTTCAGTCCGAGCCTCGCACTGTTCTTGTTAGGGTTGCCGTTTCTGGACACGCTCGGCGTGACCGGACAACGGTTGGCGGAAGGCCGATCTCCGTTCATCGGCGACCGTGCGCACATTCATCATAAACTGCTTCGCGTTGGGCTCACGCATTATGAGGCCGTGACCGTCATTTACGTGATCCAGGCCGGTCTGTTGGGCTTGGCGTATGTGCTGCGATGGCAGTCCGACACCGTGATCCTCCCGCTCTATCTCATGATTGCAGGATCGGTCTTGGTGTTGTTCATCGCAGCAGGGCGTGGACTGCTTCCCAATCTCACTCCGCAAGGCGGTCATTTCCTCTCCAATGCGATTGTCACACGATTAATGAATAGTCCCTGGCTGACGGATCTGCCGATGCAGTTTCTAGCCGTGACCGTCCCTTGTTTTCTCATTGCATTGGTGTTCGTCCCATCCAATGTGCCGACCGATGTCGGGTACCTCTCGATCGTGATATTCGGGATTGTGTTGCTCGGCCTCTCGTTCTCTCCTCGAGTCGCGCCGTACTTTGTTCGAGGTGGGCTCTATGTCGGGACGACGTTCCTGCTCTATGTGTGTGAGGGGTCGCGCTATCGATCCATGTCTTCCGTCGCGATGGCGCATAACGTGTTTTTTATCGTCGTCGCGGTCATGGTCTTATTGAGTCTTCGCTTCAACGAGGAAAACCGCTTTCAAACCACACCGCTCGACTATTTGATGGTGTTTTTGGCGGTGACCTTTCCACTGCTTCCCGAAGTGAGCGCCGATATTGCGCACTTGGGTGTCTTTGCGGCCAAACTGATGGTGCTCTTCTTTTCTTTTGAGTTGCTGCTCCATGCGTTTGCAAACCGCGTCCGGCAGCTTGGCCTTGTGTCGCTCTGGATTCTATTCGGACTTGGAATTCGGATTTTGTTGTAGCAAGCAAAGTTACGTAATAACCTAGGTTCATGACAATGCTATTCCAACACAACAGACGTGGGCGGGCTTTCGGTATGGGGACGATGATCGGCATCATTCTTCTGGCGGCAGTCGCGTTGACGGCCTGCGGTGGTCCCGAAGAGAGAAAGGCGAAGTACTTTGCCCGGGCGAATGAGTATATGGAGGCGGCCAACTATCCCAAGGCACGGGTTGCTCTGAGAAACGTGCTGAAGATCGATCCCAAAGATGCGGAGGCGTACTATCTCTTTGCTCAAGTCGAGGAAAAAGAGAAAAACTGGCGCAATGCCGTTCAACTCTATCAAGAGGCGGTCCGCCTGGTTCCCGATCATACGGCGGCTCTCATTACTCTGGCCAAGTACTATTTGGAGGCGAGACTGACCACACACGTGGTTGAAGCGGCAGACACGGTGCTGAAGAAAGACCCCCGCCATCCTCAGGCCAGCGCGCTGAAGATTGCGGCACAGGCGGTGAGCGAAGAGGCCATCCCTTCTGTTGTTCCCCAAGCCGAAGCGCTTGCGGCGCAGTATCCTGCTGAACAAGATGTCGCCATCCTGCTCGCGACATTGTACGGCCACCAACGGCGCTATCGGGAAGCGGAGACGGCGTTGAGACGTGCCCTCGAAGCTCATCCCAAGGACCTGGACCTTCTGAACAATTTGCACAGGATCTTGACCCAGGCAAACGATATGGCCGGTGCCGAGGCCGTGTTGCGCCGGATGGTCGACGCTGAACCGGCATCCTTCGATCATCGGGTGCGACTGGCCCGCTTCTATGTCGGGCAGGGAGCGCAGAATAAAGCGGAAGCCGTATTGCGGGAGGCGGTCGCACTAGATCCAAACAACGAACCGCGGTGGGTGATGCTCGCAGAGTTTTTCGTGAATAAAAAAGATGTGGCTTCTGCCGAACGAGTGCTGCTTGATGCAGCAGCGCAAATCCCGCATTCATCCCAAATCCAGCTCGGGCTCGGGACGCTCTACAGAAAGAGCGGACAGGATGCCAAAGCTCGTCAACACTATGCGGCATTGGTCGAGGAATACAAGGACAAGCCGGTCGGCCTGGACGCGAAGGTCAAACTGGCGGAAATGGATTTTGTGGAGGGAAAGCAGGCTGATGCCGAACGTCACGTGCAGGAGGTGTTAAAGGAAAATCCACGTTCCTCGGAAGGCTTGATTCTTACAGGGCGAATGGCTTTGGCGAGAAGGAATGGAAAAGACGCGGTGCAAGCATTTCGCACCGTTCTGCACGATCAGCCTGAGCTGGCCATCGTCCACTATCTCCTCGGTCAGGCGTATCAGCTGACCGGTGACACCACTCTTGCGAAGGACAGTCTCGAGCGAGCGGTGGCTTTGTATCCAGACCAAGTGGATGCGAAACGGTCCCTCGCAGTTCTTGAGAGCCAGATCGGCCGGTACCAGCAGGCACGTGCACGACTCAACGATTTGCTGAAACAGCGTCCCGATGATGTCACGGCTCTCGACATGCTAATGACGTTGGATCTCATGACGAAAAACTGGCAAGGGGCAGAGCACACATTGACTCGGCTTCGTCAAGTATCAGCCGGCAATAGTCATGTGGCCTTGTCGGCCGAAGGACGGTTTTATGAGGCCCGGGGCAGTCTAGGCGAGGCGAAGCGAGCGTACGAGCGTGCGACGGCGCTGGTCCCGAACGAACCGGAGCCGCTGCTGTCTCTCGTCAAGGTAGAAGTGGCTTTGGGGCAAGCCGTACAGTCCAGAACTCGCCTGGAATCCCTTTTGGATTCTCGCAAGGACCATCCATTTGCGCATGGGTTGCTGGGGGAGGTCTTGTCGCTCATGCAAGAGCCGGAGGAGGCGGCGCTCCATTATCGTGAGGCCGTGCGACTGAATCCAAAGTGGGTGACGCCTTGGCTCAACTGGGCGACGTTGTCATTGTCGCGGAAAAAACCGGATGTTGCCGTGCAGGTGTTACAAGAGGGGCTCAAGGCCAACCCCGATAGCGAGGAGTTGCACATGCTTTTGGCCTCTGCGTACTCCGAACAGGGACAAATCGATCTTGCGATAGCCGCCTATGAGACGACCTTGCGGTTGAATCCGCGAAACCTGTTGGCGGCGAATAATCTGGCCGTCTTGCTCGTGGACCACAAGGGTGATCCGTCGAGTTTGCAAAGGGCCTTCGCGCTCAGTCGAGACTTTGAGAAGGAAGCGCCGCATCCTCTCTTCATCGATACTCTCGGCTGGGTGCGTTTCAAAATGGGACAGCAGGAAGAAGCGATTCGGTTGATGAAAGATGCCGTCGCCAAATCTCCAGAAACTTCTGTCCTGAATTATCATCTTGGGATAGCATTCTTTCAGTCCGGAAAACTGGCGGAGGCCCGCACCTATCTTTCAAAATCCCTCAAACATGCCGATCTGTTCGATGGACGTCGGCAGGCCGAGCAAATACTCGCACAAATAAGGGGGTAAGGTATTCCATGTCTCGTTCTGTTCGATTCGTGATGGTCGTTTTTTTCATGGGGATGGTGGTAGTGCCAAGCTGGCTGGTTCATGCAGGCGATGCCATGACCGCTGGGTTGGTGGCGCAAGTTGATGCGGGGTACCGCCTCGGCCCCGAGGATGTCCTGTTGGTATCGGTGTGGAAGGATGAACAGCTGACACGAGAAGTCGTCGTCCGTCCGGACGGCATGTTTTCGTTTCCTCTCGTCGGGGATATTCACGCTGAAGATCGAACGGTCGAGGACATTCGTGGCGACCTCGTGAAGCGGTTGACAAAGTATATTCCGAATCCCAATGTGTCCGTGGCGGTCACGAAAGTCGTCAGTTACAAGGTCTACGTCGTCGGGCGAGTGAATAAGCCGGGCGAGTACTTGATCGGTCATTACACCGACGTGCTGCAAGCGCTCAGCCTTGCCGGTGGACTCACGCCGTTCGCCGCGGAAAACGATATCAAGGTCATGCGGCGAGTGAGGGGAGAACAACATGCCATTCCCTTTCGCTATGGAGATGTTCGGAAAGGCCGGGACTTGGAGCAAAATATCATTCTCCAGCGCGGTGACGTCGTCATGGTGCCCTGACCGTCGCGCTCATGCAACTCAGTTACAAGCGGAGAGGCCTGATTTGGAGTCGGAGGAATGCCGCCCACGTGCTTTTCGCGGCGGTGATTCTTGCATCTGACGTCCCATCGCGCGGCGAAGCGGCCGAGTGGTCACTCTCGCCCTCCGTCGGTGTGAAAGGAGTGTATAACAGCAACTTGCTCTTGACCCCTCTGCCGCACAGCGAGACCTACGGCTATTGGGTCAGTCCGGCGGCAGAGTTTGCCGGCAAGACCGAACGCCTTGATGTGAGCAGCCGGATCGCCGCGGATGTGGTCGGCTATTATGGTGGGGAGGATAGGCGGTTTACGAATGTTTTTGCCCCGCTGTCTGTACGATATACGACCGAGAAGGATCTCATCGGCTTCACCGGCGGCTTCACTCGTGACAATACGTTGCTCGGCGAATTGCAGGAGACCGGAGTCGTTCTGCAATTCACTCAGCGTAACCAGTGGGCGGCGAATCCTACGTGGACGAGACGTGTGACTGAAACGCTGTCGATTCAATCGAACGTTCAGTTTACGGACACCACGTATGAGAGTAGTCGGTTGGTTGACTACCGAGTCGCGGGTTGGTCCGGCGGCCTGCTGTATCGACTGAGTGAGCGGGATCAGATTCAATTGTTGGGGTCGTATGTGCATTTCCGCACCACTGATTCGGTATTTGGGTTTCGAGCCGATGTCCCAGGCATCAACATGAGTCTGACGCATGCCTTCAACGAATCGTTGACGAGCACTATCTACGGAGGCCCGCGATTCGTGTCTTCAGCCTCGCAGACTCAGGTCGGTGACGTCACGGCACGTGACACGGTCTGGTTGGCAGGAGCGAGTATGACGCGGAATTTTGAACGGGCTGCCCTGCAAGTGTCCTTCGCCAGGGATCTTGTACCCAGCGGATTCGGATTACTCATCCAGACCAATCGAGGAGAATTATCAGGATCATACGACATCTCGGAAACCCTGGCCTGTTCCCTTCAGGTGGTCGGCATTCTTACCTCGGGGAAAACAACCGCGACCATCGGTGGAGTGTTTCCGGATAGCGGCTATGTCAGCCTCACGCCGAAGTTGTCGTGGAAGTTTCTCGAATGGTGGCGGGCGGAGATGTCGTACATGTACCGATGGCGTGACGTTGAGACAGCCGCGGATTCAGCCCAATCCCATGCGACGATGTTCATGGTGACCTATTATCCACCAAAACTTTCATTTTCGTACTGAGTCTATGGCACAGACACACCGCGCACTCCAAGCATCCGAACCCACCATGAGTCTGAAGGACTACATCGCGGCCTTTCATCGCCGTCGTAGACTCATCCTTCTGACCGGCCTGAGTCTATTGACTGTGTCCTTGACCCTGGCCTTTCTCTGGCCTCCGACCTATAAGTCGACGGCCACCATATTGATCGAGGAGCAGGAGATCCCCTCCGACCTCGTACGATCGACGATCACAAGCTATGCCGACCAGCGAATTGAGACGATCAAACAACAGGTAATGAGCCGCACGATCCTCTGGAAGGTGGTCGAGCAGTTCAACCTGTATCAAGAGCAGCGAAATAACAGTCCGGCCGAGGAGGTCGTCAAGAGTTTTGTCAAAGACATCGAAGTCCAAGTGATCAGCGCCGATGTTGTCGATAAACGCACCCAACATCCGACCAAAGCGACCATTGCATTCACGGTCGCGTATCAAAATCGATCTCCGGAATTGGCTCAGAAAGTGGCCAATGAGCTCACGAGCTTGTTTTTGGGAGAGAACTTGAAGAGTCGAGAACGGCAAGCGCAGGAGGCGACATCGTTTCTTCAACAAGAAGCGGAGAATCTGGCTCGGCATATCAACGAAATAGATGAAAAGATCGCGAAGTTTAAGCACCGAGCCAACGGAGCGCTTCCGGAGTTGGCGCCGTTGAATCAGCAGCTCATGAATCAAACCGAGCGTGAGTTGATGGACGTCGATCAACAGATTCGAAGTCTTGAGGAGCGAAAAACCTACCTGGAAGGAGAATTGGCCACCATCAAGCCGAACACGCCGATTCTATCGGTAACGGGAGAACGCATTTTGGATTCAACGGAGCGTTTACGAGCACTCCGAGCCGAATATGCCGGGGCCTCCGCCAATCTGTCCGCAGACCACCCCGACATGATCAAGATGAAACAGGAAATCGAGGCGTTGGAAAAAGAGGCCGGTCAGCTCCCTGATGCGGAGGAAGCATCCAAACGACTTGTTGACGCCCGTGCGACGTTGGCTGCAGACCTCGAGCGATTGGGGAAAGAGCATCCCGACGTCCTGCACGCCCAGAGAAAAATTGCGGCGCTCGAACAGGAAGTACACCGCCTCCGGGCGGTGCCGCATAGGCCGGCGAATCTTCGTCCAGAAAATCCGGCCTATATTAATCTTCAGGCGCAGCTGAACTCCGCCACTTCTTCACTGGAGGCGCTCCGAAAAACCAGGCTGGAGGTCAAGCGCCGACTGAGTGAATACGCGACACGCCTGGAACGCTCTCCCGGCATTGAGCCGGAATATTTGGTGCTAACGCGGGACCGAGACACCTCGGCCCAAAAATATCAGGATATTCGATCGCGACTGTTGGAAGCGAAGGTGGCGGAAGGGTTGGAGGTTCAGCGAAAGGGCGAGCGCTTCTCCCTGATCGATCCACCCAGCCTCCCGGAAAAGCCATATAAACCGAATCGTGTCGCCATCGTACTTCTCGGTTTTATTCTTGCCGTGGGCGGAGGAATCGGATTAGGAGCGGCGGCCGAATCACTCGACCATTCAATCAGGACGCCCGATCAGCTGGTCGCCTTGACACAACATTTCCCTTTGGCGGTAATTCCCTTTATGCCGAATGAAGAAGACGTGTCCCGCGCGACATTGCGACGGCGAGTCGTCCAAACCGCGGGATTAGGGGCCTTTGCCACAGTCCTGTTGTTATTGCATGTATTCGTCATTCCTCTGGACGTCTTATGGTTTACCGCGTTGAGACGGTTTGGTATGGAGTGACATAAAGGACCATCATGGATCGTATTCGTACCGCTCTTGAACTCTATAAGGACTACAAAGGCTCCTCGGCTCATGACGAGACTCCAAGGCGAGCCGCCCAATCGGTTCCGCCGTCGATCACTTATACACGAACCAGATCGTTGAGTATTCCGCATACTGTTCTACGCGGGCATCGAGTCATGGCCGCGCATGGCAAAGGACCGTTCGTCGACGCGTACAAAATTCTTCGAACACAGGTCACCCAACGACTCCGAGAGAACGGGTGGAACGTGGTGGGAGTGACGAGCCCGGGTTACGGGGAGGGGAAAACACTGACGTCCGTCAATTTGGCCGTGAGTCTTGCCATGGAAACAACACAGACAGTGCTTCTCGTGGATTCGGATTTGCAAGACCCCACGGTGCATCAGGTATTCGACTTGAAAGACTGTCTTGGTCTCGCCGACTATTTACTAGATGACCAGCCGGTCGAGGATCTGCTCCTTCACCCGGGAATCGGGCGGTTCGTGTTATTGCCGGGGGGGCGGGCGATCTCAAACTCCACCGAGATCTTGACCTCGCCCAAAATGGTCGCCCTTGTCGAAGAGTTGAAGCATCGGTACCCTTCTCGAGTCGTGATATTTGACCTTCCTCCCTTGCTCCATACGGCGGATGTCTTGGCTTTTGCTCCATACACGGACGCTCTTCTGATCGTGGTTGAGGAAGGAAAGACGACGGGTGAAGAGCTGCAGCGGGCTCTGGCGCTGGTCAAAAATTCACGTCCAGTCCTGGGAACGGTGTTAAACAAGGCAGGCCGATCGTCTCTGACGCTTGCCGAGATGAAAACCATGTTGGCGACCTAGATCGTGCCGTCCATCCAGCGGCGTACCCATGTATGAAGCATTCTATCATTTGAAAACCAAGCCGTTCGCGCTTTTGCCGGACAGCAGCTTTCTCTACCCCGGTTCGGAACATCAGACCGCCTACAGCCTCTTGGAGTATGGCATTCTGAGTCAGGCGCCTTTTATGGTGCTGACAGGCGATCCCGGCATGGGAAAGACATCGCTCCTTCAGAAGCTTATCGCTGAGCATGGAAGCAGACATAAAATCGGGTTGATCACCAATGCCCGTTACGATATCGAGCAACTCCTGCCGTGGATTCTGTTGTCCCTCGGCTTAAGCACCAAGCGACTCGATCCGATCGAAGCCTACCACCTCTTCTCAGAGTTTCTGGCACAAGAGTCGAAGCGCTTGCGACGGGTCATCCTCATCGTTGATGAGGCCCAAAGTCTGGGCGCCGAGCTGCTCGAAGAATTGCGGCTGTTGTCCAACATGAACGACGGCAAGACCTTGAAGTTGCAGATCATCCTCTCAGGCCAACCCGATCTCCATACGCTGCTCCAGCGCATCGATATGACGCAATTCGCCCAGCGGATCGTCGTCGACTATCATCTGAAACCGCTCTCTGAAACCGATACCGCGAACTGTATTCGCCATCGAATACGCGTGGCCGGTGGACGCCCCTCCCTCTTTACGAACCAGGCCTGCGCATTGGTGCATCGATTGAGTCGGGGCAATCCGCGACTGATCAATCAAGTGTCTGATATCGCCTTGACGTACGGGTATGCCGAACAAGCAAAAATCATCACGTCCAAGCTGGTGGCCCAAGCCGCTCTTGATCGAAGCAAAGGAGGAATCCTTCCTCTGGCCTCTAAAGAAGAATTGGTCGCCCTTGCGACGGCTCCGGAAGATCCGGCGGAATTGGATGATCCTATTCCGAGCCACAGACCGACCATGGTGACCGCAGAATCGGTTGAGGCCGTTCCGACCAGCACACCAGATGAGGATTATGCGCGAGCGATGGAACTTAAAGAAGCAGGACGATTCAAAGAAGCCGTGGAGCTGTTTCATTCGGCGGCCCGTGACAAGTCCATGTGGTTCAAGAGCTATTCACAAGTCGGATGGTGTTACGCCAAGATGAAAGAGCATCATGCTGCGATACAGGCGTTCCGCACTGCTCTGGAGGATTCCACGGCCGCGCAGCAAGATATCCTTGAGGTGCTCTATGTATTGGGGCGCTGTCTGGAGTCCGTCGGGAAATCCGGTCACGCGCTGGAAGTCTACCAGCGCATCAATCATTCAACTCCGACGTTTAAGGATGTCGCGAATCGGCTGCGAGAGTTGCAGCAGATTCCAACGCACTTGGGTCACAAAGGGAGAGCTACTGCGGAAAAGCGCTCGTGGTTCGGCAGCGTGGTCGATACAGTTCAACGCTTCCTCAGCGGCAGCCGGAAGTAGCCATTCCCGTATACCGCTGTATGTCCCATCTACCAGTGCTCCAGGTGGTCGGAATGTGAGATAGAAGCGCATCCATCACCTCTAGCAGGCTGTTGAAAAGGTCCTCCAGCTTCGTGCTCGCATCGCTCAGAGACTCAACGTACGGCCTGGGCAAACGCCTGTTCCCACAGGCGATGGGTGGGCCGGGTGAAAATAGTTTACGCTTCGCCCGTAAGACACTGGGCGCTCACCGACTCGCGCCCGTCCGCAGACGTGACGCTCATTATTTTTCGCGTCGCGGACCTCGCTGCGGCCTTGCTGGAAGGCCTTTTGGACCTCCTGTGGGATAGTGGGATGACATCTGTGATCCTTCAACAACGCCTTTGCCAGAAGTGCCGGAATGGTTTTTCAACAGCCTGCTAGGTGATTTTTCTTTTCTTTCTGTCTAAACGATACAATTTCTGCTTTGATTTACGGGTGCCATCGGGTAGTTGAAAGGAGTATACGAGAGTCATGTCCGATTCGATCAAGGGCTTGTCCGACCCTGAAGTGAGCCCTGCGGAGCGGTATGAGCGGGGGCTCGCGTTGAAAACTGCCGGGCTGCACAAGGCTGCAATCGACCAGTTTGAAATGGCTGCGGCGGATCTCTCTTTGGCCGTCAAAGCCTATGCTCAGATGGGACTGTGTTATAAATTGTCGGGCCGTTACGAGGAGGCCATCACGGCATTTCAGAATGCGCTCAAGGTCACGCCGGCTTCGTCGAAGGAAACTGTTCAGATTCTTTATGTTCTAGGGCGAACGCTGGAATCATTGGGTCGGGTCGCGGAAACACTGGAAGCCTATCGCTGGATCAGGCGGGAGGATGCGGCGTATCGGGATGTGGCTGAACGTATTGAAAGGCTCAGCTCTCGCCGCCCGACAGCGGTCACAAAAAGAGCTAGTTCGGGGAGACTGCTAAGCGGGCAATGAAGAGACGCGCAGTTCATAGTCGAACCCTTGTCGCTGCAAGGAAATCAATTTTCGGCGACTGAGTTCGTCTACCAGCGAGAATACTTGATTCCAGGTGAATTCAGGAAGATAGGTCAGAAGTTCTTCCAGCCGGATCTGTCGTCGCTCTTGGACGATGGCCAATAATTTAGCCGAAGCCTGTTGAGTCATCGTACTCCTCCTTGTTCGCATGCATCGCTGTGAATGTCATGTGCTCCTGTCGTCAAGGTCGGACTCCACCGAACGGCCGTGACGCGAACGATGCCTAAAACCAGCAGAACCCCGCACAGGACCGTCAGCGCTTGCCAGTCTCCTCCTTTGAACCACCGGGAGATTACTTCCGTCAGCATGACCACCAGGATCGTATCCACAATGAAGGTCACTTTGACGCGACCTTCTCGGAAATAGGTCACCGTTGTTTTAAATACCTCGACAATGGCCAGCAATATGAGGGTATTGACGATGACCTGTCGCAACACGACTTCGGCTGAGTGCTCAACGAGCAAGCGGATATCCCAAAGCGTCTTTAGCGCGCCACCGGTCAGGGCGGTCAGAAGCGTCAGAATGACTAAACTGAGCACCCCTTTCATGCTCCAGGTCCAAACCTCCAGAAGATCGAGTTGGGCAAGCCGTCGCCCAATCGTGTCGTCATCAAGGAGGCGACCCGATTCCAGTGTTAGTCGCGGCATGAGGCAATCCTCATGTCTGAACGAGAGATCATGGTGAAGACCAGCCGAGAAGTCTCTATGGATGACATGGTTTAGTTTCTTCCTCTTCTGTCTCGATGAAAAGGTATCGAATCGCTGTTCCAAACGCATCACCCCCATGTAACACTCGTGTTAATTACGCAGGGACTCTGTGGTAAGCTCGCGACCACTATTAGAAGGAGGCGTTATGGACTGTATTCTGGTTCGTCACGGGATCGCTGTAGAGCCAGATGAATGGAAAGGGACGGAGGAGAATCGTCCTCTCACGGTGAAAGGAAAAAAACGAGTTCGGCAGGCTGCCGAAGGGTTGGCTGCGCTCGACTGCCAACCGACCCACCTCTTCACGAGCCTCTTTGTACGGGCCTACGATACAGCGAAGCTGCTACGCGCGGCCATCTGTCCGGCTTTGAAGGTGGAGGCACGGGAAGAATTGGCCGTCGGATCGAAGCCTGAACGGTTGATTGGAGTGTTGCGTACACTCCCGACGGATGCAGTGGTTGTCTGTGTGGGACATGAGCCTCTGCTCGGCGAAGTTGCGAGTCTACTGCTCTGTGGAAAAGTCCTCTCGAACTTTCCACTCAAGAAGGCAGGGGCCGCCTGTATCGAGGGGGAAGACGGTATGAAACCGGGCCAGGGACGGTTGCGCTGGTGGCTTCAACCGACCCAGCTGCGAGCCATAGGCAAGCGGGCGTATAGCAAGAAACGAGAGGCGGAATCTTAAGAGGCGGCCTGTTGGCTGTTGATCGAAGGCGTACTGTTCTGGAGTACCGGCAGAATATATCCTCGGAGCTCGTCCTGGATCTCTTCCGGAGACTTTCTGGCATCCACGACATTGAAACGAAACTCCATCGCCATCTTGTCGAATTCTTCGATCAAGAGGGATTGATACTTTTTGAAGCTGTCATACAGATCGGCTCCGAGCCGGAGATCCATGCCGGACTCCCAATAGTTCATTCCCGTCGTCTCGATGACCCGAAGCGCCAAGGTCTCAACATCGATCCTCAGGTAACAGACGAGGTCGGGAATCAGCGCAAACCCAAACACATCTCGAATCCATTTGCGGTCGGCGCTCCGCACGAAGTCACGCGCGAACGCCGTGTAGATATAGCGATCGGCCAAGACGACGAATCCGGATCGGAGAGCCGGAATGATCTGATGCTCGAGGCGATCGGCGAAATCCGTCGCGTAGAGCAAGCTGAGCGACCACCGGTCGAGGATATTGCCGGCTTTCGCCGCTTCAATCGTCTTGGACATGAGGTTGGAGCGGGTCCAGCCGGTTGTCATCACTCCATACCCCTGAACCTCCAGCCATTCTTGCAGCATCTCAATGTGGGTCGATCGACCGACTCCGTCGGTTCCCTCAATGGCGATCAGCTTGCCTTTCAGGTCACTCGGATCGAGGTACTTCAAACCGTCGCCAAAAAAGCGTGCGTCGCCCATAGGTGCCTCGTCTTGGTTTATAGCCACGGAGTGCTTCTTCCACCAGCGCCCGCATCTGTTCCTGTTGCGTCGCGATGTCTTGGGTCGCATCCATCGTCAACAGACCGAATTCATCGACGATCTTGGCGTATTCCGTGAGGATCCGTGATTGAAAGAGTCTGAAACTTTCAGTGAGGTCGGGACTCAGATTCATGTCCATGCCGGCTTCATAGTACTTGAAGTGGCCGCGGGTCCCTCGAGAGAGACGGGAAATGGCCACTTCAATCGGGACCTTGAAGTAAAAGGCCATATCCGGCTTGATCGCAAATGCGTAGAGTTTTCGAACCCACTCGTTCGCGACGCCGCGTACCACATCCCGTGCAAACGCGGTGTACATGTAGCGATCCGCTAAGACGATCATCCCGGCCTTCAGCGGGGGAAGAATCTGATGATA
This sequence comes from Nitrospira sp., assembly GCA_037445435.1. GTDB lineage: Bacteria > Nitrospirota > Nitrospiria > Nitrospirales > Nitrospiraceae > Nitrospira_D. The sequence continues at coordinate 16,348 of JBBIKN010000010.1, forward strand.
CAGTCGGCTGGCAAAGTCCGTGGCATGCAGCAGGCTGAATGTGGTGGGTGTGAGGCTCTTCGATTTTTTTCCCCGTTTGGTCGTTTCTTTCACGAGCTCCGAGGAGTTCCATTCGGTAAAGAACACCTTGTGGCCCTTGGATTCCAGCCACTTATGCAGTAGTTGTAGTTGAGTACTTTTGCCTGACCCATCGATGCCTTCGACGATGATGAGCTTTCCCGGGTGAGGGTGAGGGGCTGTCTTGACTATGTGGGGGTCGGTCATGATTGTTGAGTGTCCATGGAAAATCCGGAGAACTGGACATGTCGATGGAATACCTGCTCAAACAGGTCGGCTCTGCTCTTCGCGGCCCACAATTCCATCTCAGCGTCTCCGGTCAGACGGACGTCGATGGTAATCTGCTTCCCAAACTTGACGGTCACGGCCTGAACAAGCGAGAAATGGGTCCGATCGAGCCCGTCGGCTATCCGTAGCAAGGAGGCGAGTATCTTGACCACACGTTGCAGACGCGGTGTCAAACGATCGAACCCTTCGTGCTTCAGCGACGGCAACGCTCGCCGATGGTAGCGGGCGATGTTCGCGATCACATCGATTTCATCTGCCGCAAACCCATCCATGTCACTATGTTTGATGAGGTAGTACGTGTGTTTGTGGTGTTGTCTCGGATTGATAAGGTATCCCACATCGTGCAGAATGGCTGCGTACTCCAGCCAGAGCCGATCCTGCTGCCCCAAGTGATGTTCTCTCTTGGTCTGATCGAACAGACTCAGTGCCAAGTCGGCCACATGCCGTGAGTGAGCCTCCGGCGCCTGACAGCGTCGGGCAAGGCCGATTACATTGCGACGACGAACATCGGGAATCTCATGCTCGGCTTTGAGGCCCTCTCGGTGCTTTGCAATAAAGTCGTAGATCATACCCTCGCGAATAGCCTTGTCGCAGAGTGTCACTTCATGAAGACCTGACAGCTCCAACAGGCGCCGGAGGACCACGACAGCCGGTAAGAGCGTATCGACACGCTTGGCGTCCAGCCCGGGAATGGCCAAACGAGCCTTTATCGAGGCCTTCGCTAATTCCGCTTCAAGAGACCGGATCTCTTTGAGGAGAATCGTCGCAAGATTGTGCTGTGGGAGCGGTCGTCCGGTTTGATGGAGATGGATGATCTCGCCGACATTTCCGGCCATGCCGGAGGTGGCGACCAGTGAATGGAATTTCTTCATCTTGAATGACGCAAGCGCATCGCGTAGATGGGTGAGCACGGTGTTGTTCAAGGCGTGCATCATCGGCTCGGACGGTGGAGTTTTGGGAAGAAATTGCTCAGCCAAACGGATCGCTCCAAGTTTGAGACTTGTGCCGTGGATCAGACCTTCTCGATTTCCAACGATCAACTCGACGGAGCCGCCTCCGATGTCGACGACGAGCGTCGGTCCGTCCGGGAGAGCGATACTGTTCTTGACTCCCAAGAAAATCAATCTGGCTTCCTCCGTCCCGCTGATCACCCGTACTCGTAGCCCGGTTTGCTCCATGATCAAGGCGACGAAATCACCTCCGTTTTGAGCTTCGCGCACAGCACTGGTCGCCACGGCCACAATACGGTCGAATCCTTTGTGGCGCGCGAGCGTGATCAACGTTTTGAGGACGTCCAAGGCACGGGCCATGGCTTCGTCCGAGAGCCGCTTTGCGGCAAACACGCCGTTGCCCAGCCGCGTCATATCCTTAAAGCGATCGAGTATCTTGAAGCTGGCATCAGGAAGGATCTCAGCCAGCACCATATGAATGGAATTGGTCCCGATGTCGATAACGGCAAGCTTAGACACAGAAGTTCCCTGTGATGAGAGAATCGACGGACCTTAATGAAAGAGCAGGCGGCCTGTCAACAATCAGAGTGTAAACTCTGTGTGACATGCATCTGACGGGTGACGAGCATAGCGAGTAGAATGCCAACATTACTTGACGACGAAATGGACGCTCCGATTCTTCTGGCTGCAATCGCCGGAATGCTCAAAGCATAGCGGGCGATCTTTTCCGTAACTGGTTGTCGTGACATCGATGGAAAGCCCCAGTTCCCGAAGGTATGCTTTCACATTCCTTGCTCGTCGCTCGCCCAGCACGAGATTGTACGCTGCTGTTCCGATTTCATCACCGCGTCCTTCCAAGAGGAGCTGTGTCACCGATTCGTGTTGCAGGTGTTTGGCATCGGCCTCTAAGACATGCATCGCATCCATCGAGATGGTATCTTGATCGAGATCAAACAAGACGTCGTCCAATGTCCCGGGAGCGAGGCCGGTGGCGTTTCGAGACAAGAGCTCCGAGTGCATGGCTGGACTTGTTCGCGAGTCGGTCAGTTGCCCCTCGCCCGGAGGAACTTCTTTGATCATGGGTTCTTTAACCAGTTCTTCTGGTGCCACCCCCTCTTGGCCCGAATCAGACCCCCACCACCACTTTATTGCGCAACCCTGTACGAGGAGAATCGCGAGGACGAACATGCTTGAGGCCATCACGCTGCGCACCTGTCTCATAGAAACTTCTCCGAGTGAAGGACAAGCCGGGTGTTACCGAGGAAGCGCCATTGCTGCTTCATAGATCGGCTGGGTATCTGGGATCGGTTCCCATGTTAGGATCGCCAATGAATCCTCAACGTATTTCGGCGCCCGCATGCCGTTCAACACGCAAGTGACGCCAGGCGTACTCGTGAGAAGCCATAACATTTTTTGGGAAACCGAAGCGGTGCGGTGTGACGGCGGCAAGAGAGGATCGATCGCTCGCACAACCTTCTCTGTCTGTGCTCGGCTTTGCAGGGTCGCCTCGCGTCGGAACCCGCGCAGCAGGGTCAGCAGTTCCGGAATGTATCGTTCGCGCCAGCGTTCCCATCGTTCGGCGATGTCTCCGGAAAGCTGGCGTGAGAGCAGCTGTAACACTCGGTTGATGTGTGGAGCGATCAGATGGTGTTCAAGTTGTTCCCAATGTTCGAATCCCTGAATCTGCGGCCGTAGGCGTTGCAACTCCGAAGACCAATTGAAGAATTCGGCCGGGTCCGCTCCTGAGCCGGCCTGTTCAATGTCTTTCGCGATCGAGTTCCGATACTCCTGTTCAAGACCGTGTACCATGCTCAGTTGGCGATCAATATCGACGGCATCGTCTTCAAGCGGGAGGTCTGCGAGGCGCAGCATCCTGGTCCGCGACACCATCGCATTCAAAGGCCGATTCACCAAGACGGCGATACGTTCCTGCCGTGCGCACTCTAGGACGGTCTGGGAGCCGGCTCGTCCAGTATTGACGGTAAAGGCGGCTTCGGGCTCGAAGAGATTCATCGGACATTGAAGGACCTGAAAGTGATGGGTGGAAACTCCGACAGAACTGGCGGCAGCCTCGGCTGCCTGGACCATCCGTGACAGAGAGGTTGCTTCCGGATCGTCGGCTGAAGACATAACCGTGTTGGAGGAGACTCCATAATATTGCAGCCGCCCCGCACTCACTTGCGTTTCGAAATAGGCGAACGCCCGCTCGAGTCGCACATAGAAGACGTCACGAAGTTTCTCCAGATTTTCTCCTCCACGATGCGCGGCTTCCAAGAGAAAATATTCGGGATTATGCAGAAGGCAGATGTCGAGCGTGGCCAGTCCGAGGCGATCGAGGGACAACGTCAACTGGTCCGCCAAGAATTCCGGATGAATGCAATGCCAAATGCCGTCCCCGTACTTCACCAGCTCAGGGTACGGGCGGCCTGATTGTTCTTTCGCTTGGGCAAGCTTGAGATTCTGCCCTTGGATATACCCGATTTTGGAGACGACGATCATTTCGTCGCGGCGAATCTCATCCGACGCAACCAGCTCCGCCAGCACGGACCCCACCAACCGTTCGCTGTCGCCGTCCGTATAGTTCGTCGAGGTGTCGAGGAGATTGCAAGATGTTCGCAACGCCTGTTTCAGGGCGTCGCGATGTTGGGAATTCTGCATATCGACACGATAGGTTCCGAAGCCTAACCGTGTCGTAGTCAAGCCGGTCGCACCGAGTACGGTCAAGCCGTTTGCCAAGCCGGCCTCGCCGTCCCGTGCCATCACACGAGAAGCATAGGCAGCCGTACCCTGGACGGTTGCGCGTCCGGAGAGGCTGGCGCCTCGCAGCAGCCTGGGCTCGGTCCCCCGATTTGCTGAAGCACGATGGCTTGCCTGCAACGCCTCTGCGACGGATCGAGGATCGGTGATCGGTTGTCGGCAGGTGTAGTTCCGGCAGACGTAGAGGGTCGGCTTTCCGGAAACGACTAGTCTGCCTTTTAAGAGTGGCAGAGAAGATGGCTGCGCCGGAGAACCTATCGCCACGACGCGATTGGGAAGATAACACTGCGCCACCGCTTCACGAAGGGCGCGAAGATCATGCTGAGACTCATCGCCCACGATGGCCAGTTCCACCGGTCCTTCGGTCAGAAAATCGACCACGGCGAGACTTTTGGCGAAGGCGCGAGGGTAACGGATCATCTGTCGGCCGTAGGCGCGTATGGCGGAGACAGCGGCGCGGCGCCAATCTTCGCGATCAAAATGGAAAGACAGTCTGGCCAGTACTGAAGCGGCGACGGCATTCGCGCTGGGGGTGGCTCCATCCATACCTTCCCGGTGTCGGAGGATGAGCGATTCATGGTGTTTCGCGGTCGTGAAAAACCCACCCTGTTCCTGATCCATGAAATCACTGATCAAGTACTCCGCCAATCGTGCCGCCGCATGGAGATACGATTCGTCGGCACCGGCTTCATAGAGATCCACCAGTCCCTCGGCCAGGCAGGCATAGTCTTCAAGATAGGCATCGAGGTGGGCGCGACCGCCTCGTGAGGTACGCAGTAATCGGCCGTCCGGCTTGGCATGAGTGCGTAGCAGAAAGTCGGCCGCCCGTTGACCGCTCTCGAGATAACCGGCGGTCCCAAAGACTCGGGCTGCCTCAGCCATGGCCGACAGCATCATGCCGTTCCAGGCAGTGATGACCTTGTCATCCAGTCCAGGGGGAACGCGACGTCGGCGCGCTTCATACAGCAGGGGCTTGGCACGGGACGCGAGAGCCATCAACTCGTCCGCCGTCACATTCAGCTGCCGGGCCACCTCTTCGAGAGGCCGCAGGCGATTGGGGATGCTCGTGTGTTCCCAGTTGCCTGACTCCGTGATGTCATAGAGTGCGCAGAACCGCTGCGCGTCTTCGTCATTCTGGAGGACGTTCCGTACTTCGGCAGGGGTCCAAACGAAAAACTTCCCTTCGACACCTTCGGAATCGGCATCCGTCGATGAGTAAAAGCCGCCTTCCGGACCGGTCATCTCCCGTCCGATATAGTCGAGGATTTCGGTGGCCACCTGTTGATAGAGCGGTTTCTTGGTGACCTGATAGGCTTCGACATAGACCCGGGCCAGCAAGGCGTTGTCGTAGAGCATTTTCTCGAAATGCGGCACCAGCCACCGTGCGTCGGTCGAATAGCGTGCAAAGCCGCCACCGATGTGATCATAGATTCCGCCGGCAGCCATCATGTCGAGAGTCTTGGTGACCATCGCGAGCGTGTGGGGATCGCCCAAACGTCGGTGACTCCGGAGTAAGAACGACAATCCCATGGCCGGAGGGAACTTGGGCGCCGTTCCGAACCCGCCATGGGTTTCGTCGAAATCGTCTTTGAATTGGACGACCGCTTCATCAAGTACCGATTCACTGATAGAGATGGGAGAAGGGATCTGTCTCGACCCTTGTAGTTGGGCCGTCAGCTCTTTGGCCTGATCCCGGACTTCCGAGGGACGTGAGTCCCAGTAGTCGGCGATTTTCTTCAGGACGGTACCGAATCCGGGCCGTCCCCACCGGTCTTCAGGAGGAAAATACGTGCCCGCAAAAAACGGCTCTTGATCGGGCGTCAGAAACACCGTCATCGGCCAGCCGCCCTGGCCCTGATTCATCGTGACCGTGGCGGCCATGTAGATCTCATCGAGATCGGGCCGTTCCTCCCGGTCTACCTTAATGCAGATAAACCACCGATTCATGAGCTCGGCAATCGCCTCGTTCTCAAACGATTCCCGCTCCATGACGTGGCACCAGTGGCAGGCGGAATAGCCGATCGAGAGCAAGATGGGGCGATTCCGTTCCTTGGCCAACTTAAGCGCTTCCGGCCCCCAAGGATACCAGTCCACCGGGTTGTAGGCATGTTGGAGCAGGTAGGGACTGGTTTCGTGAATGAGTCGATTGGGGGGTCGTCTTTCAGAAGCGGATGACATTGGTTCAACCTAGCATCGCGACGAGAACAGCGTCAACGGAGTCGCAAGGGGCAACCTACGCCGAGACTCCTCGTTATCTTCCGGTTCTTCTGGCCGTGGGCATTAATTGTGATAGTCTAGACGGGGAAGGAAACGGATGAAAGACATCGGTCCATACTCCAATTACCGGTTGACTGTCAGACTTGAACTTGCGAATAAGCCTGGCATCTTTGCCAAAGTGGCGGCGCTGTTGGCGGAAGAACAGGCTAACCTCGGCGCCGTGGATCTCGTGTCGGCGACAAAGACGCGCATGGTTCGGGATATCACCTTCGACGTTCAGAACGAGGCACACGGCGAAAGAGTCGTCGCCCGTTTGGGGGAGTTGCCGGACGTCGTCGTGCTCTCAGCGTCCGATCGTATCTTTCTCCTCCATCTCGGAGGAAAAATTCGCGTGGGGAGCAAGTTCCCGATCAGTACCAGAAATGTGCTTTCAATGGTGTATACCCCGGGCGTCGGTCGTGTTGCTCAAGCCATCGCGAAGGACAAGTCGAAAGTGTATACCTTTACGAGCAAGAGCAACAGCGTCGCCGTCATCTCGGACGGGTCCGCGGTGTTGGGGCTGGGCAATCTTGGTCCGGAGGCGGCGCTCCCTGTCATGGAAGGCAAGGTCATGCTCTTTAAAGAGCTGGCGAATATCGATGCCTGGCCGATCTGCGTGAACACGCAAGACCCGGACGATATCGTGCGGATCGTCCAAGGAATCGCGCCTGGATTCGGCGGAATCAATCTGGAAGACATTAGTTCGCCACGTTGCTTTGAGATCGAAAAGAAACTCAAGCAAGTACTCGATATTCCTGTGATGCATGACGACCAGCATGGCACGGCCGTCGTCCTGCTGGCCGCGTTGATGAATGCGCTTCGGGTGACAGGTAAACAGCTTGAGCAAGTGCACATTGTCGTCAATGGCCTCGGGGCCGCCGGAACGGCGTGCTGTCGAATTTTGTTGGCTGCCGGTGCGGCACATGTGCTGGGATGCGACAAGGAGGGCATCATCTTGTACGGGGACGCCGAGCAGCTGCGCGCCAGCCGGACCGATCTCCGTGCCTGTTTCGCGCGAGACAGGCCGAAAGGAACATTGCGTGATGCGTTGAAGGGCGCTGATGTCTTCATCGGTCTTTCAGTCGGGAATGTGCTGACCGCCGATGATCTGGATTTGATGAGGCCCGATCGAATCGTCTTTGCATTGGCCAACCCCGATCCGGAGATTCCTCCGGAACTAGGGGATGCTCATTCCGCGATCTTCGCGACCGGCCGATCGGATTATCCGAATCAGATCAACAATGCGCTCGCATTTCCGGGGATCTTTCGGGGTGCATTGGATGTGCAGGCCAGCGAGATCAACGAGGCGATGAAATTGGCCGCGGCGCAGGCCATCGCCCACGTGATTCCGGAGAATACGTTAAGCGAGGATTACATTATCCCCAGCGTGTTTGACAAGGAAGTCGTCCCGCGTGTCGCCAGGGCCGTCGCTGCCGCTGCGCGCGCCAGCGGAGTGGCCAGAAGACGGCCGAAGGCGGACAATCCTTCCATCCTTGAGTAAGCTTCCCATCGCAAACCGTAGGGAACAAACTGTCTAACGCACCTTCAGGCTGTGGTTATGGCTGTGGTACAATGCATCCTTCTTGGAAGTCCGAGGGGGCCATGCCGTTCTCGACCGCGAAATTTCTGAAATTCCGAAGCGGGATGCAGAAGCGTATCGGTTCGCTGCGCTCAAAGACGGAAGACAGCCTGGAATTTGCCGTCGATACGATGATGGAAGAACGTGTCGACGGGTTCTTCCAAGTGGAACAGGGACTCGAGGAAATCATCAAGTCCCTCGTCGAAATCGAGGAAGAATTGGAGGTGATTCGAGATTTGGCGGGAGCTATGAGGTTGGAGTCCCGGTTGGAGTTCGTCGAAGAGCGGTGGGATGAATTCGACAGCGAAATTCGTGAACGGCCCCGCCGGCGCCGCAAGCGAGTCAGTCTCGCCGATATGCTCAAAGCCGCCGGTGGAACCGGACAGCTGTCAGAAAATCCTCATGCCGTGAATAACGCGATGGATGCCTATGCGATTATGGGCGTGGAGTTCGGCAGCTCTCTCGCCGATGTCACCGCCGCGTTTCGAACCAAGGCGAAGCAACTCCATCCCGATGCGAACAACGGCGATCGCAGCTCTGAACCGGAACTCCGCCGCATGCTGGAAGCGTACCAGTTTCTGAAGGAATACCTCAGCCTCAGCAATACGGAACCCATGCCCGCTCCGGATCGCCCATACAGCCCGTCTGAGTAACGCAGCCGTGACTATGCCCATCCCACATCGGTATGTCACGAACCCAACCGCACTCGATGAATTGTGCGAGCAACTGCGGGACAGCCCGCGCATGGCGCTCGACACGGAATTCGTCGGCGAAGAGAGTTTTGTGCCGAAGCTCGAGCTGATCCAAGTCGCCACCGAGCACCAGGCGGCCATCATCGATTTTCCAGCGGTCTTATCACAAGGAGCCCTCGACCGATTCTGGGAGATTGTCTGCGACGAGCGGATTCAGAAGGTCGTGCACGCAGGACGGCAGGATCTGGACCTCTTCGCCGTCCACGCCGGGCAAATTCCGAAGCCGTTCTTCGATACCCAAATTGCCGCGGCAATGGTCGGCTTCGGCCCTCAGGTCGCCTATGCCAACCTGGTGCAACGAGTGCATGGAACAAGGCTGGACAAAGCCCATACCTTCACGAATTGGAGTGCCCGTCCGTTGTCCCAAGCTCAACTGGCCTACGCGCTGGAGGACGTGACGTTTTTGTTGGCGATCCATGACCACTTGTACAGCCGGCTGTCGAGACTGGGCCGGCTTCAGTGGGCACATGAAGAGTTCTCGCGTCTTGAAGGGGTCGTGGGCGAGACTCGTCGAGAGCCGCAGGAACGCTATCAACGCATAAGAGGATGGGATCAGTTGAAGCCGAAATCGGCCGCAGTGCTTCGGGAGCTTGCCGCCTGGCGCGAGGGGGAAGCGAAGCGAAGAAATGTGCCTCGGAGCCGGGTCGTCCGTGATGAAGTATTACTACAGTTGGCACGACATCCTCCTCGACACGAGGAGGAATTGCGCAACATAAGAGGTCTCCATGCGTCGGAGATTGACCGCAACGGAGAATCGATTCTTGCCGTCATTCGAGCGGCGCTTGCGCTGCCGCCGTCGGCTTGGCCGTTGCTCATCAAAGAGCGAAAACCTGAGCCGGAAGCGAACGGATGTGTGGAACTGCTTCAAGCGATCGTCAAGGCGCGGGCCCTAGAAGAAGAGATTGCGCCGACTCTCTTGGCGACCACGGCCGACCTCCAGGAATTAGTCGATGCCAAAACGAATCGATCGGCTCTGGATCTTCCGCTCCTGAGAGGATGGCGACGAATCTTGGTGGGTGAGCTGCTGCTTGATGCGCTGGACGGGAAGGTCGCCTTCACTGTTGATCAACACACACGGACGATTCGGTGGTCGCGATCCGAGCAGACCACCGACCGTTCATCAATTCAACCTATGTGAGGCTTCAGGCCTTTATCGAACGGGAGTGAACGGACGGAGAAACCTGCGTCTACAACAGTTTCTTGATCGAGTCCGCCGGTCTGGCCAGCATGGCCTGGTCGCCTTTCTCCACGATCGGCCGTTGAATCAAGTCGGGGTGTTTTATCATCAACTCGAGGAGTTGATCGTCGGACAGTTGCTTTTTCGCCAGGCTCAGTTCCTGATAAACATCCTCTTTGGTTCGAAGCACGTCTCTCGGGGAGAGCCCCGCTTTCTTCAGCAAACTCTTTAACCGCTTCTTGGTAAAAGGACGTTCGTAATAGTTGATCGCCGTGTAGGGTTTACCGCTGTCCTTGAGCAGCTGTACGGCTTGTCGGCATGTGGTGCAGGTCGGCTTCTGATAGATCGTAATGTCTGCCATGATGACTCCTTGTCCTGGGTGATAAGACGGGTCTTGACGATTTTTTTCAGTCTGTGATTAGATCCTTGTCGATGTGGTTCTTACAAGAAGGTTCTGTATGCCGTGGGTTGGAACCAGCTCCGCCGGTCAATTCGCTTGTGCCACCGCCTCCCAGCGCACGCTGAAGGATCTTCGGATCAAGCGTAAGGGCCAACCGGTCTTCGTCCTTGGGCATGTGCTTGCTCGGAAAAGGCAAGAAGCGACCTTTGAAGCATTCAACGATCGGCTGGCCGTTGTGAAGTTCAGTGATGAAGGACTCGTGGGCTATGATCCTCGAGAACTCCTTCTTCCCACCGAAATCGATGAGCACGGCGTTCCTTATTTTGAGATCCGGCCCTGCCGATCCTGTGACATGCTCTTTTCTCTCACCGTAGAGGAACGCGAATTGGATTGTGAGCCTGAGCAGTGTCCGGACTGTACGGCCTGATCAGCCGCGGTTTCGATATTAATCGACAAAGGGGGCCACTTCCAACGCCTTTTTCAGTAGGCAGTCTCCTGCAAACCCTTGTAACACCATCGGCAACATGGCTCCGTCGATTGCACGGACCGAGTGCATCCGGAATCCCTCTGAAGACTTGTGTCCTTCCAGCTTGAGCGCGTGACAGACTTCCAAACTTTTCCAGACCAAATTTGACAGGATGTGCTCGGAGGCCAGAAGCGTCATATCGGTGACCGTTCCATCGATGGCGACCTTCGCAGGAACCCGTGTCTTGTCCCTGGGAAGCTCGCTGACGACGGCAAACGCGATCACGTCTTCCTGTGCTTCGGCGGATGACAGATTCACGACTGCCGCTGTCATGATGACCAAGGCGAATAAGAAGATAGCTGTTCGTCTCATTCACGGTGCCGATCCATGTTCCGATAGCCGAATTTAGTATGCCAAGCACGCTTTTCCATTGCAAGAATGACACAGGGCCATGGTAGGGTAGTTATGCGACATATCACTTTCATTGTGAGGTTCCACCATGCCCCATGATTTCATGCCGGGATTAGCCGGTGTCCCGGCCGCCACCTCGTCGATCAGCGATGTCGACGGTCAACGCGGTGTCCTCGAGTACCGCGGCATTCGAGTTGAGACGCTCTGTGCAAATTCGTCATACCTGGAAACGGCGTATCTCCTTCTCTTCGGACATCTGCCTCCAGCCGCTGAGTTGCAGAAGTGGATCACCGATGTCACGCATCATCGGCGCATCAAATTCCGCATCATCGACTTATTGAAGTGCTTACCCGAACAAGGGCATCCCATGGATGCGCTTCAAGCAGCGGTGGCGGCACTCGGCATGTTTTATCCGGGCCGCAACGTCAAGGACGTCGAGAATAATTATTGGAGTGCGGTGCGACTCGTCGCAAAGCTGCCGACGATCGTGGCGGCCTGGGCGAGACTGCGCCATGGAGATGATCCGATCCCTCCACGTGATGATCTCGGATTCAGCGAAAACTTCTTTTATATGTTGACGGAGTCTACGGCCCCTCCGGTTTGGGCTGACATTTTTGATGATTGTCTGATTCTTCATGCCGAACACACGATGAACGCTTCCACGTTTACGGGACTGGTCACGGCCTCAACGTTGGCCGATCCCTATACGGTTGTGGCCTCGTCGATCGGCGCCTTGAAAGGTCCCCTGCATGGAGGCGCCAACGAAGAAGTGGTCGTCATGCTGAGAGAGATCGGTGCTCCGGAGAAGGCGAGACCTTACGTTGAGCATGCCTTGCAGAGCAAGAAAAAACTGATGGGGTTCGGTCACCGTGTCTACAAGGTCAAAGATCCTCGTGCCACCGTTCTTCAGGAGCTTTGTCGGCGTCTGTTCAAAGAATGTGGCAGTTCTCCCCTCTATGAAACGGCATTGGAGGTTGAGAAGACGGCCGGAGAGGTCTTGAACAACAAGGGTGTGTATCCCAACGTTGATTTTTACTCCGGCATTATTTACGACAAGATGGGGATCGATGTGGATCTGTTTACGCCGTTGTTTGCCATGGCGCGGGTGTCCGGCTGGTTGGCTCATTGGCTGGAGCAGTTGCGCGAAAACAAACTCTTTCGTCCCGATCAAATCTATTCCGGTGACCACAACCGTCCATATGTCCCGATCGACCAACGCTAATTCCCCGTATTGACAAGGCCTACCGCCCCTTGACTTCCCCTGTCCTCGATTTATCTAAGGCGCGGGAGGTGAGTGTCGGCGCAGCGCCAGGAGAGTTAATCAGCCACACACCCAAGCAAGAATGTAAGAAGGAGGGAGCTATGGCACTCGTACGATGGGATCCATTTCGAGAGCTGGAAGAGGTTTCAGATCGATTGAATCGAATGTTTGCACGGCCGGCCATGCGAACAGGGAACGGCAAGGAAACCATGATAGTAGCGGATTGGACGCCGTCGGTCGATATCAGTGAGACGGAAGGGGAGTATCAGATTAAGGCCGAGATTCCGGATGTGAAAAAGGAGGATGTGAAGGTTACGCTGGAGGATGGTGTGCTGACCATTCAGGGTGAGCGAAAGCAGGAGAAGGAAGAGAAAGGGAAGAAGTTCCATCGGATCGAACGGTCCTATGGTACTTTTGTTCGGAGCTTCTCCTTACCGGATGTTATCGAAGAGGAGAAGGTGAAAGCCGAATTCAAGGATGGGGTGCTGAATCTCCATCTGCCGAAGTCGGAGAAGGCGAAACCGAAGGCTATCGAAGTCAAGGTAGCGTAAGTCGGTCGTAAAGGTCCTTTGAACAAAGGCCCGCCTCACCGGCGGGCCTCTTTATTTCTCGACACGTTCTTCCTGTATCAACGATTCATGGTCCACATCGCCGGTGGCTGGTTCTCACCATGTTTTGTCACCGAGTGGTCTAATCAAATTATGAATAGGGAATGGCGACAGGGAGTCCGGCTGCAGAGACGAAGGCCTTGAAGTCGCGATCGCGTGTGACAAGTGTCGCAGGGTGGTCAAGGCCATTTTGAGCGATGAGGGTATCGGCCAAATTGGCTCGACGACCGGTTCTGAGCACTTTTGCTCGGAGGAGTCCGGCACGTTCCCAAAAGCCTTCTGTAATGGAGAGAGGAGGAAGTTCAAGAATCGTCCGTCTCAAGGTCTGTGAGAGGTGGGAATCGCTGAGAAGTTCCGACACGGTGACCGGTGAAAGAACTCCGACTTGATCGATGAGAGCCTGATCGATCAAATCGACATCAGCCCCTAGAGAAGATAATCGATGTCTTGAGCTGGAGCCGTCCCTCCGCCCGCGTTAGTTTCCGCCGACCGCTCTTCAAATCATTCGGCACATCGGCCATGAAGGCCCAATTGGATCTGCTCGATAGGGTCATCTTTGCATATTGCCTATTTGACGAAAACGAGTAGAGTCGCTTCAAATTTTGAAGAATTCTTGCCGGCACTGGCTAGCCGCATGCAGAGGAGGTGGTAAGTCCTGCCAAGCACAATAGGAAGCGTGAGGTTCTCCGCTGAACTGTCGAACTTGTTCATCGTCTGGACACGTTTGAGGAGGCGAAGATGAAAACTCTCAGCTATTCCCTGATGACGGTTGGAATGGTGCTGGCTCTTGCAGGAGTCGTGGCAGTCTTCAACCTCGACCAGCCTTCGGACGCGTTTTCGCTGGCCTGGTGGATGATCGTCGGTGGATGGTGCCTGGCATTGACAGGGATGGGAATCGATATCGTGCATGTGTTCAGGCTTACCACACGCAAACCAGCCTACATACTCCACTCTGAAATAAATGGGGCAAATAGAGTCGAGAGAGAACTCACTTGAGTGTGATGATCCGGGAGGGACCCCTGACTCTGGTCCTCTATACATATACAGCGATACAGCGGCATAAATATTGGACGGACGTTGACTAACCGGTTCTCGAGAAGGCCCGCGTGATCAGGCGGGCCTCTTTATTTATCCATGCCTCGCTCCTGCATTACCAATTCCCAGACTTCTTCGTTTAGGGCCTATCGCAGCACATATCGCTGACCGTCGCTGGCGCGGAGGCGAAAACAACTATGGGTTTCGGTGTACCAGCGATCTACAATTTCATTCACCAATAAATGGGCTCCCCCGACTGTAAAGGCCCGAGGCGTTTCTTCGCCTTTATAGCCGGCATAAGCTTCAACGGTGATGTGTGGGAAGGTCATGGAGCCATGCTCTTGTGAAAGGCGGCAGGCTGAGTTTATCATGGCGCCCGCAAGTCATGAGAACCTCTTACACATGGAGCACCGCGCATGAAGCTGAATCAGAGTACGTCGTCAGTGCCGACACGAATTGAGCGGGACACGATGGGAGAACTGGCCGTTCCCGCCGAGGCCTATTATGGGGTGCAGACTGCCCGCGCCATCGAAAATTTCCCGATCAGCTCGCTCCGCATGCCGCGGGCGGTGATTCGAGCTATGGGGATGATCAAGCGGGCGGCGGCTACGGTGAATCATTCCCTTGGGCTATTGGACAAGAAGCCGGCTGACGCGATCAAGCAGGCGGCGACCGAGGTGGTCGAGGGCAAGCTGGACGCCGAGTTTCCGGTCGACATTTTCCAGACTGGATCCGGGACGTCCACCAATATGAACACGAACGAAGTCATCTCCAACCGCGCGACGGAGCTCCTCGGTGGCGCACGTGGCAGCAAGCTGGTACATCCCAACGACCATGTGAATCTTGGCCAGTCGAGCAACGATGTGATTCCAACGGCCATTCACATCGCCGCGTCGGAGATGATGCAGCAGCAACTGCTACCGGCGCTGACTCGTTTGCATAAGGCATTGAAGGGCAAGGCCAAGGAGTTCGATACGATCGTGAAGATCGGACGTACACATTTACAGGACGCCACGCCGGTTCGTCTTGGTCAAGAATTCGGCGGCTATGCTCGTCAGATCGAACTCGGCATCCAGCGTGTCAGGCGAGCGCAGGAGGCCTTGAGCGAGGTCGCGTTGGGCGGGACCGCCGTCGGGACGGGCTTGAACTGTCATCCGAAATTTTCGGCCAAGGTCATGGCGATCATTTCGAAAGAAACCGGCTGTTCGTTCAAGGAGGCGAAAAACCATTTTGAAGCCCAATCGGCGCAGGATTCTCTGGTTGAGGCGAGCGGACACCTGCGGACTCTGGCCGTGAGTCTCATGAAGATCGCCAATGATATTCGTTGGCTCGGCTCCGGGCCACGGTGCGGGCTTGGCGAAATCAATCTACCCGAGACGCAGCCTGGTTCGTCGATCATGCCGGGGAAGGTCAATCCAGTGATCGCCGAATCAGTCACGATGGTCTGTGCGCAGGTCATGGGGAACGACGTCACGGTGACGGTCGGCGGCCAAGCAGCCAATTTCGAGCTCATCGTCATGATGCCCGTCATGGCCTACAACCTGCTCCAGTCCATCGAGCTTCTGGCAGCGGCCTCCAACAATTTTTCGGCGAAGTGTATCGAGGGGATCAAGGCGAACGAGGAGCGCTGCAAGGGCCTCATCGAAGAAAGCCTGGCGATGTGCACCGCGCTTGCTCCGGAGATCGGGTACGAAGCCGCGGCAAAACTGGCTAAGGAAGCGTATAAATCCGGAAAGACGGTGAGGCAGGTCGCCAAAGAGCAAAAAATATTACCCGACAAACGCCTCGCGGAACTCCTCGATCCCTGGCGTATGACCGAACCAGGCGGCCCGGTGGGGAGTGCGGGAGGATAGCGAAACGGTACGTAGGTATTGTCTTACAGGCGCTGGTCTGTATACTAGAACATGATGAGTTCCGCCGGCCACAGTCACTCATTCATGATCGGGTTTCTGGCCTTGTTGGCTTCCGGTGTGGTCTCCGCCTGTGCGACGGCCGGGCGTCCGCCGGTACAAGATGAGAGGAACCTGATTCCCATCATGGGCACACGCGGAGCGCACTGTTGCGCCATGGCCAAAGGAATCCCGCGGCAGACGGCGCTCGCGAAGACGGCCGTGCGATTTGTGGGGCAGTCACGGATACAGGTGGATGGTCGGAATTATACGCCGGATTGCTCCGGCTTTGTCCGAGGTGTGTATGCCACGCAGCGTGTCGACCTGTACGGCGGGTTAGGCGAGTTGGACGGAGGCAATGGCGTCGGGCGCATTTTTACCCATGTATTGCAACATGGGCGGATTCATTACGGGCCAACCGTCCATCCCGGGGACCTGGTATTTTTTCACAATACGTGGGATTTTAACCGAGACGGTTTGCCGAACGACCCGCTTACGCACGTCGGCGTCGTCGAAAAGGTGGACTTCGATGGAACCGTGATCTTCGTCAGTTCGGTTTCAGGAGGGATTGAGCGCCATCGCATGAATCTCAAATACCCCGATATGCATAAGGCCGCGGATGGACGGGTCCTGAACGACTACTTGCGTCGCAAACACTCGGGCGATTCCCAAGGGACCCATTACCTGGCGGGGAGATTGTTTGCCGCTTTTGGCACGCTTGCTCATTAACAGGATGTTGAAAAAGTTCTCCAGCATCGTTCTCGCATCGCTCAAGGCTTCAACGTACCAACCGCGTACGCTTCAGCCTTTCGCTCGCTGCGGCCTTGCTGGAAGGCCTTTTTGAACATCCTGTGTGTGATTTTTGCTCTGTCTATGACCTCCAAGATGTCGTGAGCTTTCAAACAACATAGCAGTTTTCAACAGCCTGCGAACCCGTGTACCGATTTTCTGTCATGTCCTCCTGAATTTCAGAAGTCCTTTGATCACCAGGGGTTATTCTTTTCACAACTCTTAGAGAGCGCGGACTGCTGACGCGTTCGGAATACAGGCGATTGATACCGATGACGACTGAAACGACTCAGATTTCTTCGGATACGGTGCAGCTTAAAATCGTTCCGATCATTGCCACCGAACTCGGCGTCGGATCCTCGCAAGTTGCCGCGGCTGTGGCGCTGCTGGATGGAGGCGCCACGGTTCCATTCATCGCTCGCTATCGCAAAGAGGCGACCGGGAACTTGGATGATACGCAATTGCGTACCCTGGAAGATCGTCTGCGGTATCTTCGCGAATTGGAGGAGCGGCGTGTCGCTGTGCGGACTTCGATTGAGGAGCAAGGGAAGCTCACGGATTCATTACGTGCGAGCATCGAGGCAGCCACGACCAAACAAGCCGTCGAAGACCTGTACTTGCCGTTCAAACCGAAGCGACGTACGCGTGCCCAAATCGCACGGGAGGCCGGGCTGGAGCCGTTGGCCGAGCACTTGTTGGCTGATCCGATGCTGGATCCTGAGCAAGAAGCGCTTAAGTACGTTCGCGTCGTGCCGGCCACCGAAGGGGTAGAGGCGATCAATGTGCCCGATGCCAAGACAGCGTTGGAGGGAGCACGGGACATTCTGATGGAGCGGTTCGCGGAAACGGCTGATTTGCTAGCTGCACTGAGGACGCGGCTGTGGGATCAAGGGGTTTTGACCTCGACGGTGATGAAGGACAAGGAGACGGCCGAAGAGGAAAAGTTCCGCGACTATTATGCCCATGCGGAACCGATCAAGGTTATTCCATCGCACCGGGCTCTCGCGCTGTTCCGAGGCCGTGCGCTCGGGGTCTTGAAGCTCGAGTTGGGGTTGGGAGAAGTGCTTGAGGCGGTCGTTCCCCATCCTTGCGTCACGATGATCGCGGCGCATGCGGGTATCCAAGATCGTGGTCGACCGGCGGACAAATGGCTGATGGGGGTCTGTGAATGGACATGGCGTGTCAAGCTTCACGTGACGCTCAGCACCGAACTGTTCGTGCAATTGCGCGAGGCGGCCGAGGCCGAGGCGATCAAGATTTTTGCCAAGAATCTCCATGAATTGTTGTTGGCGGCGCCGGCCGGACCCAAGGTCATCCTTGGCCTGGATCCCGGCATTCGCACCGGCTGCAAAGTGGCAGTCGTTGATGCGACGGGAAAACTACTGGAGACAGCCACGATCTACCCGCACCAGCCGCGCAATGAATGGCAGGAAGCCATTCAGACTCTCGCTGGTCTAGTCAACCGTTATGGTGTGGAATTAATTGCCATCGGCAACGGAACGGCAAGCCGAGAGACGGACAAGTTGGTGGGTGAGATGATCAAACTGGTTGCCGGCCAACGGCCAGAGCGGAAGGTGGCAAAGATCGTCGTAAGTGAAGCAGGGGCGTCGGTCTATTCCGCCTCGGCCTTTGCCGCGGCGGAGTTTCCTGAGTTGGATGTCAGCTTGCGCGGGGCGGTGTCCATCGCTCGACGGGTGCAGGATCCACTGGCGGAGCTGGTGAAGATCGAGCCGAAGGCAATCGGCGTCGGGCAGTATCAGCATGATGTCGATCAACGGGCCTTGGCCCGATCACTCGATGCCACGGTTGAAGATTGTGTGAATGCCGTCGGCGTGAACATCAATACGGCGTCGGTGCCGTTATTGGAACGGGTCTCGGGCCTTAATAAAGCACTGGCCAGGAATATTGTGGAGTATCGAGATGCGAACGGGCCGTTCTCTAACCGGACTGCAATCCGCAACGTGCCGCGTCTTGGCGAGAAAACCTTCGAGCAGGCGGCTGGTTTTCTGCGTATCCCTGATGGCGACAATCCTTTGGACCGGTCTGCCGTGCACCCTGAGGCCTATCCCGTAGTCGAACGGATTCTGACGCGACTGGGGGCGGGAATCGCTGACGTGATGCGTCGGCCGGCGGCCTTGAAAGAGTTGTCGCCGGCTGATTTTACGGATGAGCAGTTCGGGCTACCGACCGTGCGGGACATTTTTACCGAGCTGGAAAAACCAGGCCGCGATCCTCGACCTGAATTCAAGACTGCGACTTTCCGTGAAGGGATCGAGTCATTAAGCGATTTACAGCCCGGCATGGTGTTGGAGGGCGTCGTTACGAATGTCGCGGCCTTCGGTGCCTTCGTCGATATCGGTGTGCATCAGGATGGCCTCGTGCACGTGTCCGCGCTGGCCAACAAATTCATCAAGGATCCACACGAGGTGGTCAAACCGGGACAGATCGTCAAGGTGAAGGTGATCGACGTCGATCTGAAGCGCCAGCGCATTGCCCTGACTATGCGGCTCGAGGATGCGGCAAGCCGTCCTTCTGTTCAGGCGCAGTCTGGGAGCCAGACAACACGGGACTCGCGCGGTCGTGGACTATCGCCATCAAGCCAGACAGCACGAGCACCTCAACCGATCGGCGCCATGGCGCTGGCGTTGGCCAAGGCGAGGCAGAAGTCATAGCGACGATTCTCTACGGTGCAAGGAAGGGGTAGATCTAGGCGCTTGTTATCTCGCGTAGGATTGTTTGGTGCTTTGGAGACTCTCCTGCTCTACCCGTATTTAATTTTCATTGTGACGATGCCGAACTGGAGAAAAAGAGTGACCGCATTGGCGAGAATCACCGGCAGCGAATCGATCCAGATTCGTAGATCAGCCACAACAGCACGCCAATAGTAAATGTAAGCACCATCCCCCACGACAGATCCCTGTTGATTTCGATATCCACGCCGTCGCGAGTTGAGGAATAAAGGCGATCGTGGTCAGTGTTCCGGCCGTGAATCCCAGCATCATGGCTCCGCCCATTTTCTATACCGGCCACTTCTCTTCATTCCACGCCATGTCCCAGAACATCCATTCGTACCGTGAGCTGATGATGAAGGAGTCTTCCATCCGACGGAGTTCTTCTTTGCCGGCGGTCTTGGCCCACTGATCGACTTTCTTCCGCATCCACAGCTGGACTTCCGCAAACTCCGGTGAGGCGTACAGCATGAGCCAACCCCGGTAGGGATGATTCTTGGGCGGAGGCCCTTTCTTCAATAAATGTTGGCCGACGACACAGTACACCCAAGCGCAGGGGAGGGCGACGACTGTGATCTCTGCGGCCGTTCCCGAGGCTGCCACGGCCAGCATGTGTCTGGTGTAGGCATAGTTGGTGGGAGCCATCGGCACGGAGGTCATCTGTTTAGTCGTCAACGCCCATTTCTTTCCGTAGCTCTCATGTAGGCTCCGCTCGACGACGATGGTCTCTTCCGCCAGCTTGTTGAATCGCAAGGCCGATTCCGAATCGGGGGCCTTCAGTGCGGCGGCGGTAAACACACGCGCCAGATCGCCGAGGAATCTGGCGTCCTGCAGAATGTAATATTTGAACTTCTGTTCAGGCAGTGTGCCGTTGCCCAGTCCCATGACAAAGGGATGGTTTAGCTGAGCGTCCCAGATCGACGTGGCGAGCTTGCGAAGGTGATTGGAGAATGACATGCGACCTCCATTATGTCGTCGGTCCTCCATGAAGCATGAGCGTATTTTGCAACCCTCGATACTTCGAGGGACGCTTCACGAATGACGAACCTCATCGGTAGGGAATCCAGGGTCTTGGCAGCCGATTCATACCGTCGAGGGCGGCGACTTTGTAACATTCGGCCAATGTCGGATAATTGAAGACCGTGTCGATAAAGTAATCGATCTTGCCATGAAAGGCCATGACGGCTTGGCCGATGTGGATCAGTTCCGTGGCTCCTTCGCCGATCGCATGCACCCCGAGCAGATGTCTGGTGTGTCGGTGAAACAGCAGTTTGAGCATGCCCGTTTCGTCGCCGATGAGTTGTCCACGTGCGATCTCTTTGTAACGGGCGATGCCGATTCCATAGGGAACATCCGCCTGAGTCAGCTCCTCCTCGTTGCGACCGACCATTGAAATCTCGGGTATGGCATAGATGCCGTACGGGAGGAGGGATGTGTCGGTACGATCAGGGTGGCCGAAGGCATGGCAGGCGGCATGGCGGCCTTGTTGCATCGACGTCGAGGCGAGGGCCGGAAAGCCGATGACGTCGCCGGCCGCATAGATGTGGGGAATCGCCGTTTGGAAATGCTCATTGACGGCCAGACGCCCGCGCTCATCCGTCTTGAGTCCGATGGCCTGGAGATTCAGCGATTGCGTGGCGCCCACGCGCCCGATCGCATACATCAGTGTTGACGCTTGAATCGGTCGATTGTGGCGCAAGGACACGTGGATGGACTTGGTCCACTCTCTTTTGATCGCAAGGACTTCTTCACCGTGATACAGGGTCACGCCAAGGTCCTTCATGCGTTGTTGGAGCGCGTCAATGATCTCCGCGTCGACGAACTCCAACAGCCGCGGCCGTTTATCGATGAGAGTGACGGGGATTCCCAAGGCGGCGAGGATCGAGGCATATTCCGTGCCGATCACCCCGCCTCCGACGATGACGATGGAGTCGGGGATGCGTTTCAGAGTCAGCAGCCCGTCCGTATCGATGATGGTTTTGTCGTCGAACGGAACGTGCGACGGTCGAGCCGGTTCCGTTCCCACGGCGATGATGATGAAATCAGCCGTCAGTTCAAGCGCGCCTCGGCTCGTGTCAATACGGAGACGATGTGGATCGAGAAAGCTGGCTGAACCGAACAACATATCGACCTGATTCCGAGCCATCTGACTCTGTACGATCTGGATTTCGTGCTTGATGACGTGATTGGCACGGAAGGCCAGGTCTTCGATCGTGATCTTCTTTTTAAGACGGTACTCGGCCCCGTAAATGCTGCGCTGACGAAACCCGGAGAGGTAGAGCACCGCTTCGCGGAGGGATTTGCTTGGTATCGTCCCCGTATTGATGCAGACCCCGCCGACGACCGTCTTGCGCTCGATGATCCCGACCTTTTTATTGAGCTTGGCTGCCTGAATCGCAGCCTTTTGGCCGGCTGGTCCGGTGCCGATGACCAATAGATCGTAGTGAGCCATGGATTTCAGGAAAGGTCGAGGTTGAGGTCAAGGATGTTTCCGCGGCTGCTGTCCTCACCTTAACCTCAGCCTTAACCTGTCTTCAACTCAACTCTCCGTCACCAATCGACGAGCGAACTGAAACGCTTCCTCCATATCCGGGAGTTGAGTGAGTTCCGGGGTAATCTGAAGATACCGAATCGTGTTGGCCTTGTCGACGACCATGACCGCTCTTGTCAAAATGTGCGGTCCTTCCAAGAAGAGGCCGTGGGTTTTCCCGAACTCAGCTCCCCGATAGTCGGATAGGAACGTTACGTTGTGAATCTTGGCTTCTTCGGCAAACCGTTTTTGAGCAAAGGGCGTATCCACGCTTACGGTGATGAGTTCCACCATTTTATCGAGCCCCTTATTCCGTTCGCTCAGATAATGAGTTTGTTGTTCACACACAGGAGTATCCAGCGAGGGGACTACACTGATGACACGAACTTTTCCCGCACCTTTGGTCTGGGCAATGTTCACGAGGGAGAGGTCGTTCTGCGCGACCTTCACGTCGCGCAACATGTCGCCGGGTTTCACCCCGTTGCCTGCGAGCGTGAGGGTGTTTCCTTTGAACAGGACCGTGTTGCCCTCGCCCGCAACGGCGCTCCCATCTGCTACCGGCATATTCTTGTAAGAAAATGCGGCGCCGGTTGTCCCTCCCATCGTCTGACATCCGACAAGGCCGAGGGAAAGACACAGCATGGTACCGATGAAGCTAGAATATCTCGTCCGCATTGCAAGCTCCTTTCTAAGGAAATGAGAGGTCATTGACCTGGCATGGGTTATTCAGGGTTATGATTGAATATACGCGATCAGCGACGAGTTAACCAAGTCCGGCCGTTCCCATTGCGGCATATGACCGGCATGAGGAATTCTGACGAACGTCGATCCACGAATTCGGTGGTGGAGTTCTTCACCCACGACGATGGGGAACACCCGGTCGTTTTCACCCCAGATGATCATGGTCGGATGTGTGATGGAGCTGAGGCGTGGAGCGAAATCGGTTTCCCAAGAAGGGAGGGCGTTTCTCATCGCCAGAATGGGTTTGATGATGCCGGGGCGTCGGCGGTTCTGGTTGGACCGTTCGATGACGGCCGGCGTGAGGAGACTGTGGTCGTAGACGATTTCTTTCAGGACGGAATCGGTGACCAGCCCGCCGAACAGCCAATTCCCGAATGCGACTAACCAGGAGGGCGCACGAGTTTCCAATGCTTGTCGGAATGACCGGCTGGTGAGTTTAGCCATGACATGCGAGGGTAACCCGCCGATGAGCACAAGTTTGTCGACACGAGTCGGATGGGTCAATGTCATGCCGATGGCCAACCCCGCGCCCATGGAATTGCCGACCAGTGTGGCATGCGGAATCTGCAACGCATCCATGAATCCGACACAGAAGTCCAACATTTGTTGGGGCAGATACTCAATATCCGGTTTGTCGGACAATCCGGAGCCCGGTAGGTCGAGTGTCAAGGTGCGGAAATGTCGAGACAAGGCATGTTGTTGATGTTCCCATTGCCACATGGATCCGCCAAAGCCGTGGATCAAGATGACCGGCGGGCCGGTGCCGACATCGAGATAGGCGATCCGTTGATCATGGATGAGAACGGTCTTGATCGGGATGCGTTCTATCGGGGAACGTTCTAACGTTTCAAAATAGGGCGGAATCTGTAAGGGCGTGGCACAGGCGGTCATGAGATACGAGACAAGACATAAGATGAGCGGCACCGGATGTCGGGGACCACATGGGTCGAAACGAGGGGCTGCGCGGTAGTTACTCCAGCTGAATGACCGTTTCATCCGTCTTTACGTTATCACCCTCGGCAGCCAAGATCGTGGCGACTCTGCCATCGATCGGCGCGGGCACCCGACTTTCCATCTTCATCGCCTCGATGATCAACAACGCATCGCCGGCCTTGACGCGATCGTCGATCGCCACGAGGATCTTCACCACTCGGCCCGGCATGGGTGGGGCCACATCACCAGGTTTCGAAGGCCTGGGACGTTTGGGTTTACCTCCCGCTTGTATCTCTTGAGACTCGGGGACACCAGCGAGTACTTCCTGGATGGGTTCGAGCGAAACCTCTTCGAGCTTATCGTTGACGCGAATGTAGTAGGGCTTGCGCCCGTCGATCTTTCGACCGGAGCCGGAGACCTTGACATGATAGGTTTCGCCGTGCACCGTCACGTTGAATTCCACGGGAGCGAGGTGCAGTTCGTGAGCGGTGGCAGGCCCTTTCGCCGATCCTACTTCGAGCGGTTCAGGGGTCAAATCCCCCTTCTCGCGGGCTTCAAAAAAGTCTCGTGCGATGTTCGGAAAGAGGACGAACGACAACTGATCCTCGATGGTCTGTGCCGAAGCGGGAAGCTCTTTCTTCGCCTCATCCAATTCCGGCTCAAGTCGATCAGCCGGCCTGGTTTTGATCGGCGTCTCGTCGCCGGTCGCACGGGCCATGACGTCGAGATCGACCGGTCCGGGAGCACGGCCGTATAAGCCTAAGAAATAGTTCTTGGTTTCGGTGGTGATGACCTTGTATCGCTCACCGGTCAGCACATTGAGTGTCGCCTGTGTGCCCACGATCTGGCTGGTCGGTGTGACGAGGGGGGGATAGCCCATTTCTTTTCGCACACGTGGGACCTCGTCGAGGACTTCCTTCATCCGGTCGAGGGCATTTTGCTCCGTCAGCTGGGCGGCCAGGTTTGAGAGCATGCCTCCCGGAATCTGCGACATGAGGATCTCCGCATCCACGCCGGTAAAGTCACTTTCGAATTGGCGGTATTTGCGGCGAACCGTTCGGAAGTGCTCGGTGATCGGCTGGAACGATGCGAGATCCAGTCCAGTGTCATAAGGGGTGTTCTGGAGCGAAGCGACCAGCGTTTCCGTCGCTGGGTGGGAGGTTCCCCCTGCCAATGGAGAAATAGAGGTATCGAGCATGTCGAGGCCGCCGAGGATCGCCATCAACGAGGACATGGAGGCCATCCCGGAGGTGTAATGCGAGTGAAGATGAAGCGGGACCTTGACGGCGGCTTTCAGTCGGCGCACCAAATGGTAGGCGTCCAGCGGGGCCAAGAGTCCGGCCATGTCTTTGATACAAATCGTATCCGTCCCCAGATCTTCCAACTTTCTGGCCAGGTCCACGAAACGGTCGATGCTATGGACGGGGCTGACGGTGTAACAGATGGCGGCTTCCGCATGTTTGCCGCAGGCCTTCACTTCGCTCACGGCCCGATCCAGATTCCGGACGTCGTTGAGGGCGTCGAAGATGCGGAAGACGTCGATGCCATTGGCGGCTGAACGTTCGATGAACCGCTCCACCACATCGTCGGCATAATGGCGATAGCCGACGAGATTTTGCCCACGCAACAGCATTTGGAGTTTGGTGTTGGGCATGGCCGCTCGCAGAGCCCGGAGCCGTTCCCAGGGATCTTCTTTCAAGAAGCGTAGACAGGTGTCGAACGTCGCGCCGCCCCAGACTTCCAGCGACCAATAGCCGACGGCATCCAGTTTTTGTGCGATCGGCAGCATGTCTTCCGTACGCATGCGCGTCGCCAGCAACGACTGATGGCCGTCACGCAGTGCGACATCCGTGATCAGGACCGGCTTGCCTGGCGCCGGCGTGATCGTGAATTCGCCGGGGCGGGACACGACGCTTTTTGAAGTCTTGATCGTCGGAGCGGACGATTTAGTCCTTTTCTGCAGTTTCTTTTTCGGTAACCGTCTTTTCGCCATGGTATTCAGTGCGTCTCTTTGGGAAACAAAGTGTAGTTCGGACTAGAGGGTCGCGGAAAAACCACATTGATGCCAGCAATACGGCTGGAAGTTCGCGTTCGTTGCCGATATCGGTGTTAATACTGCAATCACGTCAGGATGCTCAAAAAGTCCACCGTTTTCACCCGCCCAACCCCGGCGCGCCAAGACGCGCCGTTCCACGGGCAAGGCCGCAGGGAGCGAAGGGGCGAGGCGTACGCTTCGGTACGTTGAGCCTCTGAGCGATGCGAGAACGCAGCTGGCGGACTTTTTCAGCATCCTGTTAGAGTCCTTCGTAGGCGGCGATGGCGGCAGACAGCGCCAGCACGAGATCTTCCGGCTGCTCAAACTCGTGGTATGAGTACAATTCAGGGTGGGTGTCCAGGTACGACGTGTCGAAGCGTCCCGCAATAAAGTCCGGTTCCTGCATGATCGCTTCCATGAAGGGAATGGTGGTTTTCACGCCGCGGAGCACGTACTCTTCGAGCGAGCGTCGCATACGACTGACGGTTTCTTCCCAGGTACGGCCCCGGACCGTCAACTTGGCCAGCAAGGCGTCATAATAGGGCGGCACGGTGTAATCCTTGTACACTGCTCCGTCGATGCGGACGCCGATTCCACCGGGAGAAAGGTATGCCGTGACAGTGCCCGTGCAGGGCAAGAAATTGTTTTTCGGATCTTCCGCATTGATCCGGCACTGGATGGCATGACCTTGCAGAATAACGTCCTTTTGCTGGATGCTGAGCGGCAGACCCGCCGCGATCTTAATTTGATTACGCACGATATCGATGGCCGTGATCTGCTCCGTCACCGTATGCTCGACTTGGAGGCGGGGATTCATCTCGATGAAGTAGAACTTGCCCCGTTGGTCGAGCAAAAATTCCACGGTTCCCGCGTTGTCGTAGTTCACCGCACGCGCGATCGCGATGGCGGCGTTTCCCATCTCTTCCCGAAGCTCCTGTGTCAGAACCAATGATGGAGCGATCTCGATCAACTTCTGATGTCGTCGTTGGATCGAACAGTCTCGTTCACCGAGGTGGATGATATTGCCGTGCCGATCTCCCAGTATTTGGAATTCAATATGGTGCGGCCGCTCGATATATTTTTCGATGAACACGCTGCCGTCTCCGAAGGAGGCCTCGGCCTCACGTGAGGCGACTTCCATATTCTCGCGCAGCTCATCATCTGATCGGACCACGCGAAGTCCGCGACCGCCGCCGCCGGCGCTCGCCTTGATCATGACCGGATACCCCGCTTTTTTGGCGAAGGCCAGGGCTTCTTTGACGCTGGTAATGGCTCCATCCGTGCCGGGCACGATCGGCACACCGGCTGATTCGGCGAGCTCCCGCGCCTTGACCTTACTGCCCATCAGGGTAATGGCCTTGGTGGACGGGCCGATGAACGTAATGCCGGAAGCCTGGCAGAGTTCGGCGAACTCCGCATTTTCAGAAAGAAATCCATACCCGGGATGGATGGCATCGGCGCCGATCCGTTTAGCCAAGTCGACGATCTGCCTACTGTCCAAGAAACCTTTCACCGGTCCGGGGCCGACCAAGTAGGATTCGTCCGCTTTCTTCACGTAGATTCCGGTCGAATCCGCTTCGGAATAGATGGCGGCCGTGGCGATGTTCAACTCGCGGCAGGCGCGGATGATCCGCATGGCAATCTCACCGCGATTCGCGACTAAAATTTTCTTAAACATCCCGAGTCCGTGATCTCTCTTGGGTGAAACACAACTACGGAAAAACGAACGCGTAAGCTAGCATAGGATCAGGAGGTCTGTCGAGAGAGAAGCACCGGCCGGAGATCAAAATCATTCATCAAAACCAAGAGTTGTCTGTAGCGAATCGGTGAACATTTGAGTCGCCACGTCCCTGTGCCTCGTGTACACTGCCTACATTTTCACGCATAGCATGGCAATGGCGAATGGGTCGCTGATGCTTGATCAGCAACTCCGACAAGATGTTTCGAGGGAGGACCGATCTATGCTGATGACGCGGGCATTCTCGATAGGGGAGAGATATGTGTGCGAGCGAAGAGGAGGGAGGCTGATTGTCAGCGGTCTTCTGTTCCTCGGACTCATCTCCACTCCGGCTTGGGGTGAAAGCCCGGCACCCTCGGTCCATTGGGGGAGCATGGCGTTTCCAGATCAGTATTCCACATTAACAGGGGGGCTGATTCTGAATCGATTCACACCCGTCGATGGATTAGGCAATAAATATGACTCCACGATCGGCAATACGCTCGGCTTCAATCTCATTACCTTCAGCTGGACCCAACATTGGAATTTCTCCACTCGAAATTCTTTGTGGGACAATTGGAGCACCAATCTCACCGTTGGAATCAGCCCGACGAGCGACGAACCCAGTCAATATTTTCAAAATAAGGTCGTACACCAACTTCGCCAACTGCCGACGGTTCCGACCGTAGACGCTCGGAAAGAGACCGATGCGATGATCGACGGGTCTATCACGCGGTGGTTCCCGATATGGGGTGGACCAAAGCTTCTCTTCGCGGGCGGCGGGTTTTCCGTCGGCACGATCTATCAACAAGGATTTCTTCGTGCCGGTATCCGGCGCTTAAAAATCACGCCAACACTCTATTCCGGGAGTTGGGGAGACGTGAGTGCACGGGCCTCCGTCCTTGGGCGGATCAGTTATCAGAGCAACGGTGCCGTACTCCACTCCATAAGGCAAACCGCAGGGCTGATGCAACCCTCGATTGCCTTTGGTCAGTACCGGACGACCGAGACGGGTGAAGTGATTCCGACATGGGAAATCGAGTTCGCGCTCATGTGGGATTCCGGCATCTTCGTCAACACGACGGGGCAGAGCCAGGAGCAATTCGCCTGGGCAATTGCCGGCTCCATCGGGCCGCTGCGGCTCGAAACCTGGAATGACAGCATGGGCAACATCGCGGAGCGCGACTACGGCCCGACCTACGGCGTGAGCCTGACGCTCGATGTCCTGCGAGTGTGGAACATCATTCAAGGCTTCCGAACGAAACCGGCCACTGACCCGCCCGTACCATCGTAAACATCTTGCTTGCCGCAACTGCGAAACCGGCGAAGTATAGTCAAACGGCACCAAAAGATTTGGGCGGAGAGAAGACTACCTGGTGTGTTGGCCAAGAGTTCACCCACCGATCACTGCTCATGCTGGTGCGGGGCGGCTGAGGCTGTTGGCATCGTGGCCGAAATACATCCCTCTATGATCTCGACCTTGCATTGCCATGATGATGCCGCATCGTTGACGCGGTTGATCACATCCGCTGCCTTGACGGTATTGGGGACGATGTCCACGAGCACATGGTTGGGGACGCGGTTGAAGTCGACGCTGATGACGCCCGGAATGGCCTGCAAGACCTTGTGTATTTCAGCTTCTTTGCTGCTACAGCCGGATCCACTCAGCGTCAGGGGAAGGCGTTCTTTGATGGGCGGGTTTGCCGAAGCCGGAAGGGAAAGAGAAAAGCTTGCGATCAAAAGTACGGCTGGAACCGCTCGATGGCGACAAAAGGTTTGCATGAAATAAACTCCTAGAAAAGACGGTGGATCGGCATTCATAAATACCTGATGCGAGATAAGATTGTCGAGTTGCTATCCGGCCTGCACCAAAAAGACTTTCGAACGGGCATTGCCGCCGCTGGTGATGACATCAATGAATGACATGCCGGGCTGGATATCAGGAACTGTCACTTCGATGGTCGTATCGTTGACGAATTTGTAGTCGATCTTAGCGGGTCCGGCTGCACTGAATGCCACGCCACGGAAACAATCCCTCGTTCCAAAATTCTCGCCCCTGATGATGATCGTTTGCCCAGGCTTGGCCTCGTCGGGCTCGACTTGAGCGATTTTCGGTTTCTTGCTGCTGTCGCAGATCGGGTCTTTCTCGACTTTCTGTTCGTCGTGACCCTTGATCGACTCTGTATCGTACAATGTATAGCCGGATCCCTCGACGATCACTCCCTCTTCAGCAATCGCATGTAGGGAGAGGCAAGCGATCCCAAACACCGCCATCATCGGGAGGGCTAACAACGATCGGGGAAGCATCGTGACTTCCTTCGATGGAGTTCTATTTGTTCGGAAGCGGCACATAAATTTCTCCAATAATCGTTTGTCCGGGAGGGGAGAGTGCAAACTTTGAAAAGGCCTCCACGAGGGCGTTGGGTTCTTTTTTCGAAAGCAGCAAAAGAGGGCGACGGAGACTGTAGCGGCCGTCCTTTACGGTCGGCACTTCCGGCTCGATCTTATCCACGGGCAGCAAACGGACGGCGACGCCGTCTGAAACGACCGAGAGGCCGGTACTCAACGAAATATACGCAGCTGCGGAGAGAGGCGGCAGGGTACCG
The DNA here is from genome assembly GCA_037445435.1 of Nitrospira sp. Taxonomy (GTDB): domain Bacteria; phylum Nitrospirota; class Nitrospiria; order Nitrospirales; family Nitrospiraceae; genus Nitrospira_D. Next base: position 46,314 of record JBBIKN010000010.1, read on the forward strand.
ACGACGGTCTTCACGACAGCCTCATCTGGGCCGATCACTTTGGCAGAGTCAGGAATCTTTCCCACGATCCCGAGCTGGGTCTCGAAGGCTTCACGAACGTTCTGGTTGCGTGGCCTGTCGATCAGGAGGATCTTCGTTTCCGGTCCACCCAGCTCTGACCATTCCCTAATCTTTCCTGAAAAAATATCGGCGACTTGCTGCTTGGTCACCTCTTTGGTGAAGTTGGATAAATGGATCAAAATGCCGATTCCATCCCAACCGATCTGTGTCGCTGCCAAGGCTGGATCTTCGACCCCGGTGACGGCAATCTGAGCCTGGCCCGTTTTGACTAAGTGCAACGGCGTGGAATTCTCGTCCCATAGAATGTCGACATAGGCACGCGGATTGGCTTTTTCAAAGGCGCGCGCCAAGGCCTCGATGGTCGTTTGCTCGGGCCCGTTGCCGGCAATGACTAAACTTCCCGCAGCTTGAGCGAATGCGCCGGCAGGGAACACAGAGACGGTCAGGCCAAGGAGCAGTCCGGATACGAACGTTCTGACGGTCATCGAACCGCCTGTCCCCGCGGGAGATCATGGCCGATTTGACACCCGCATCGTGGCCTCATGATGTCGATCCTCCTGTCGACTGAGGATCCGACTCCGAGGAGATGTTCGGCGGCGGCATGCTGCGTCTGGCGTTCAGCGGCGGCAGCTTGGCAAAGCGCTGCATCCGTTCTGCATTCATGGCTTTGGCTTTCAGCTCAGTAAAGCCGGGTTTGCGATCGCCGACGACATTGGATGAGAACGAAGACATGAGTCGGGTAGCCTGGCGGGCCCGACAAAATGGGCATTCCGTGTCTTCGACTCTGGCATATACAGACTGAGTAGCCTCGAATTGTTTCTCGCATCGCCCACAGCGGTACTCGTAGAGTGGCACGGAGTCGGGTCCCTTTCTTCCGGTAGTTCCGAAATTTCACGACAGGAGCCGTCCACTACTTGACAAGAAGGCCTCATCCAAGCGATCTTGAACGGCTCACATTATTTCGAGCATTGTAACAATTTACATCGCTAAACTACCAGCTTCATGAGGAGGGGTTCAATGTCAGTGTTGATTCGACGGTATAAAGGCAATAACGGCATGATGCAAGAAGAGCGCATCGACGACGACGATCGAATTGCGCGCTACATGAGGCTCTTCGATAAAGACGACGTCAAGAAGTTGGAGACCGGCGTGAAGGTCTTCATCGAGAAGGATGAGTGGCAACTCCTCCCCTGAGCCGGTAAGGGTGAGGGGCCCAGCTCCTCACCGCTAACCCTTCGCTGGCCCCGCATGATCTACTGGGTTCACATCGCCCGCGCGATCGATCGTGTGACGCTCCACCGAGATCGTTGCTCAGAGGTTCCTTCGACCATGACGTCCAGCGATTTTTGGGAAGGGGGATGGTTCGACTATCCGGATAAGGAGCGGGCGCTCCGGGCCATGGAGCAGGCGGGGGTCAACGAGCAGCGGCGATGTCCGCTCTGCAAACCCTAGCCATGCAGCTCTGAGTATCGAGGACTGAGGACTCAGTTGTTTTGCTATAAGTCCTCAGCCTTCAGTCCTCACGTCTCAGAACAGTTGTTCATATCTATGCCACGACTGGCCCTTCTCCTGACGACCGTCATATGGGGCGCCACATTTCCAGCTACCAAAGCAGCACTTGAGCAAATTCCCCCGCTGTCTTTCTTGTTGCTCCGATTCTTTCTAGGCACCCTGCTGGTACTGCTGTGGTTTGTGATCTGCCGCCGTCAACTGCACCGTGATCGTGCCGTATTGAGAGCCAGTGCCCTCACCACCGTCTTTCTCTTTCTCGGGTATCTATTGCAAACGGTCGGGCTCCGCTATACGAGTGCCTCGAATTCGGCGTTCCTGACGGCGCTGTACGTGATCTTTGTGCCGTTGATTTTGATGCGGATCGACAGGCGAGTGGTGTGGGCGACGATGATTGCGGTGGTCGGGCTCTGGCTGTTGGTTAAGCCCGACACGTCTCTGAATGTGGGGGATCTCCTGACGTTGGGATGCGCCGGCGCATTTGCCGGACATATCATTTGTCTTGAGCGGTTCACCAGGCAAGTCGATGCTCCGTCGCTCCTTGTATGGCAGATGGTGGCGATGACGGTGTTGTTCCTTCCCGCTCCCTGGTGGGAAGCGACGACGCCGAGCGCCTTTTCGCCCACGGCCGTCTTATTGATCGGCCTTGGCGTCACGGGAGTGCTGGCCACACTCGCATTTGCCGTTCAGATGTGGGCGCAGCGGCTGGTGCCCGCTCAGCACGTGGCGTTATTGTTCGCGTCGGAACCGGCCTACGCGGCCTGGTTGTCCTGGTACTTTCTCGGAGAGACGTTGGATATGCAAGGATGGATCGGGAGCGGGTTGATCTTACTGGCGGTGGTCATCGGGGCTTTCGGCAGCTGATCGCTTGCAAAGGAGGACTGGTATGGCGCAGAAGTTCGGCAACGGACGATGGGTTCGTGAAGGATTCTTGGACAACCGCGTCGAGGGAACGGTGGTGGGCCGGGTCGTCTTTGCCGTGATCGGGCCGGTGGATTTTTATTTGCGCGGTAATTTTAAACCGGATATCGCGGGAGAGGTGATTCGATTCCGCAACAGCCGGTTTGAAGATGACGATATGGCCGGACAGGTCATCGGCGACATGGCGAATCCGCAGATCGGAACGGTGCATCTCATTTCGTTGGATCCGCACCCGAATCTTGAACCGCACCCGTACGTCGAGTGGTTTACGCTCAGAAAAGACCATTATCGGTTTGAGTTGAGCCCCGGCGATGCGTGGGTGCTGTCTGATGAAGAACGGAGGGCGATCGATGGAGAAAGCCGACACATTCGCGAGACCCTGGCCGATCAAATAGCTGACCGACCAAGGTCCGACGCTGATTCAGAGTGGGTCTAGGGAGGAGTCAGTTCCAGTTGAGGTTGAGGTCCCGGAAGTTCCGCTGCTTTCACGGCTGCTTCAATCCTCTTTTTGAGGACACTGCGGTCTGAATCCTGCTTGGTTTTCCCCTCGCGCACATACCGTGGGACCTCACGGATATCCCAGACCAACCCCATCCACTCAAGTCCTTTCAAGCAGTAATAGGTCATATCGATTTCCCACCAGTAGAAACCTTGTCTTGTCGCGGCCGGATAATAGTGGTGGTTATTGTGCCAACCTTCTCCCATGGTAATCAGAGCCAGGAAGAAGTTATTTCGGCTGTCGTCACCGGTCTCGTATCGCTGTGAACCGTAGACGTGGGACAAGGAATTGATGGTGCAGGTTCCATGAAACAGCGCCACAGTCGAGATAAAGAATCCCCAAATCAGCATCTGGGGACCGTTGGTGCCGAGTTCCGGAGCATGGGTTTCCAGCAGCTTGCCGAATCCGAACATGGCGAAGCCGGTGATGGTGGGAACGAGGACATCAAATCGGTCGAGAAACCGCAGCTCAGGAAATTTCGCAAAATCAGCAATGCCTTTTAGGCGCGGTGCATAAAAAGTTTGCGACATAATCCAGCCCATGTGGGACCAGAGAAATCCACCCTGGCGCGGAGAGTGCACGTCTTCTGGTGTATCAGACGCAATGTGGTGATGACGATGGTGGCCAGCCCACCACAAGGGACCCCGTTGAGCGCAGGTGCCGCCCAACAGCGCAAAGAGAAATTGGACGGTGCGTGAGGTCTTAAAGGTTCGGTGTGAAAAATAGCGATGGTACCATCCGGTGATCGCGAACATACGGATGTAGTAGAAGGCGATCGCGACGGAGACCGCGGTCCAACTCCAGCCTACCCAGATGACTCCCAAGCACATCAGATGTACGGCCAGGAAGGGAATACTACGAATCCAGTCTACTTTTGGAGGCCCGTCCGCTTTAGTATGTTCAAGGCCTGCCCAGGAATCAAACCAGCGCAGAAAGGAATACCAGATTTCCAGGGCTTTAGTCGGTCGAAGCGTTTGCACGTCGGGCATACAATTCTCCTCTACGTCGGGGGATCGGCAAAGTCACTGTGGTGGGAGACAGGGAGCCGGGGTCCCGATTAAGCTGATTGATCGTGCAGAAATTGGCTAGGTCCTCATTATACAGAGAACGTCATGAAAGTGAAACCGGATTTTTGCGCGACCTCCGCCGGTTTGTAGTGTACCGAACTGACCTCGGTTGTCCACTCATTTAGACATAGACAGACCCGGTGAAACGGAGGATCGCTCGCCTGTTTGACAGGGCTCCTTGTGCGTCTCTAGAATGCCGCTACGATGAACGACCGATTCCTCAAAGCCTGCCGCCGCGAACCTGTCGATTGCACGCCGGTGTGGTTTATGCGCCAGGCAGGACGCTACATGTCCGAGTATCGGACGTTGCGTGCGAAACATTCGATCCTTGAAATGTGTAAGACGCCCGAGCTTGCGGCGCAAGTGACTCTCCAGCCGATCGATCGATTTCCGTTGGATGCCGCCATTATCTTTGCCGATATTCTGCTTCCGCTGGAACCGATGGGAATCAGTCTCGAGTTTGCCGCCGGCGAAGGGCCGGTTATCCATAATCCGGTTCGCGATCGGGCGGCGGTCGATCAGCTCAAAGTCATCGACGGTGATGAATTGGAGTATGTAGCCGAGGCCATCAGCCAGGCACGACGCGCCCTCGACGGCCGAGTGCCGTTGATCGGATTTGCCGGTGCGCCGTTCACGCTCGCCAGCTATGCCATTGAGGGTGGAGGATCCCGCAACTATCTACACACCAAGCAGATGATGTACGGGGATCCGACTGCCTGGCATCGCCTGATGGACAAATTTGCGCGCGTGCTCACCGGATATCTCCGGCGACAGATCAAGGCTGGTGCTCAGGCCGTTCAGCTCTTTGACAGCTGGGTCGGCTGCCTCTCAGCGGGCGACTATGTCGAATATGTGATGCCGCACGTGCAGCGGATTTTCGATGGCCTCAAGCGGGAAGGTGTGCCGATGATTCATTTCGGCACCGGCACCACGGCCATTCTACGGCAGATGCGCGAGGCAGGCGGCGATGTCATCGGGATCGACTGGCGGGTTCACCTGGACGAGGCCTGGACGATGGTCGGACACGATCGCGCGGTGCAGGGCAACCTGGACCCGCTCGTGCTGTTCGCGCCGCTCCACGAGATCGAACGCCGTGTGGAGGATATTTTACGACGAGCGGAGGGACGGCCGGGGCACATCTTCAACCTCGGGCACGGCATACTGCCGACGACGCCGGTCGATCACGTGGCCGCAACGATCGATATGGTGCACAAGCTCAGCCAACGGTAGAGCGTGAAAGTGTTTGGTAAGGCCTTTCTGGTTTCGAGTGTCGTGTTCAATGCTAACCATGGGGCCGTTCTCGCAACCCGCAACGTGACACTCGAAACTCTTGCACTTGGGCGATGAGATACGAACGACAAGGATGATGAACGACACTCGTCGTCACACGGCAGTTCTCTTAATGGCGATGGGTGGACCGGATTGTCTGGAGAATGTCGAACCGTTTTTACGTGATGTTCGAGGGGGCCGACCGACACCGCCTGAGCTGGTCGAGGAGATTCGTGAACGGTACCGAGCGACGGGGGGCAAATCACCGGCGGTCGGTATTACCCAAGCTGTGGCGAAAAAATTGGAGCAACAACTGAATGAATCGAGCGATCGCCGGTACCGGGTGTATGTCGGGTTGCGGCATTGGCATCCCTTCATCAAGGAAACCTATACCGAACTGCTGAAAGAATCGCCGGAACAGATCATCGGCGTCTGTATGGCTCCGCAACAGTCCTCCTTGAGTACCGGAGCCTATCGGAAAAAAGTGGAAGAGGCCCGTGCCGAGTTGGGTGATCGGACGGAGGTGACCTATGTCGGCAGTTGGAACCGGCACCCTCGACTCATTGCGGCGATCGTCGACAACATTCGGGAAGGGCTACTCGCGTTCCCTACCGATGTACGGGCATCGGTGCCCGTGCTGTTTACAGCGCATAGTTTGCCGGAACGGATTGTGGCACTAAAGGATTCTTATCCGGACGAAGTAAGGGGGACGGTCGAAGCGGTGACTCAGTTCTTGGGTAACCAAGCGGCCTACTTTGCCTATCAAAGTCAAGGAAGATCCAGCGAGCCGTGGCTGGGGCCGACCGTCGAGGATATGCTTGAGACGATCTACCGGACGGGTCACCGGCATGTGTTAGTAGCACCCATTGGATTTATCTGTGACCATGTGGAAACGCTCTTCGACATCGATATAGAATTGCGGCAGTTGGCGGTAAACAAGGGCATGCGTCTGGATCGCATCGCCATGCTGAACGATTCCCCCGCGCTTATCGAGACGTTGCACGACGTGTTGGCGGCGCACGTAGCGTCCCTCTGCATTCAGTCGTGACTCGACCACGTACAGTCGTGATTGTGGGCGGCGGCATTTCCGGTCTGGCCACGGCGTTTTCGCTGCACGAGAAGGCCGCCCAAGCAGGACTCCCCATCCGTTGCACCGTCCTCGAATCGGACACCTCCTGGGGAGGCAAGATCGTCACGCACCGAGTCGGTGAGATCGTGACGGAAGCCGGACCCGACTCCTTCCTTTCCCAAAAGCAAGCCGGCCTTGATCTCTGCATGAAACTTGGCCTTGCCGATCAACTCATCAATACGAATGAGACGGCTAAGAAGGCGTGCGTGCTCTATGCAGGACGGTTGCACGACTTGCCCGAGGGGCTACTCTCTTTCGTTCCAAAACAAGTGGGCCTCTTCTTCCGGAGTGGTCTGCTCACCTGGACGGGGTTGGCTCGTATGGGGCTGGAGATCGCCGTGCCACCGGGTCCTTCAAGGGGAGATGAATCGTTGGCCGCTTTTCTCCGACGTCGGTTTGGACCCCAAGCGTTTGAGCGGGTTTTGGAACCGCTGATGGCCGGAATTTACGCGGGAGACGCCGAGCACATGAGCTTGAGGGCCACGTTCCCGCGATTGTTTGAACTGGAACAGCGGCATGGCAGTGTCGTGCGGGGTATGATGGCAGCGAAGAAAGCTGCCTCGCCGGCTTCGGCGGGCCATCCAAGGCGTACGATGTTCGTCAGTTTGAAGAACGGGCTCGGTGATCTGGTCACCGCCTTGACACAGCAATTGACGAAACAGGGCGTCGAGCTTCGATTAGGTTGCCGGGTCGATGCCCTGAGGGTGAGATCACATCAGCTTGGCCGGTGGATGTATGACCTTGTCCTTGGCGATGGATCGGCGCTCTCCGCGGAAAGCGTAGTCCTTGCGACGCCTGCGTATGTTTCGGCCGAGTTGTTGCGCCCGTTGACGCCGATCGCCGGTGGATTGCTGGAGATGATTCCTTATGCCTCGACGGCCACGATCGCGATGGCGTTTCCGCGGGCCGCGACGAACGCGGTGGACGGGTTCGGGTTTATCGTACCTCGCATTGAGCGGCGTGATTTGATCGCCGCGACCTGGACCTCACTCAAGTGGCGGCATCGCGCTCCAGCGGATCAGCTATTAGTGCGGTGTTACGTTGGTGGGGTGGGGCGGGAAGACATTCTTCAGCTGGACGATGATGTGCTGACATCCAAAATCAGAGAGGAACTCGCCGCCATATGCAGCATCAAAGTGGAACCCAGTTACGTCGAAGTGAATCGCTGGTGGAAGGCGATGCCGCAGTACACCCTCGGCCATTTGGATCGATTGGCACAACTCGAGGCGGCAGTGAGTCGTTATCCTGGGCTGGTTCTTACCGGGGCCGGTTATCGCGGAGTCGGTATTCCCGACTGTATCCGCGACGGAGCGTTGGCGGCCGAGCGGGTCGTGCAGGATCTTTCAGGCGAAACGGGTGTGGTCAGACGACTCACCATGGGAACCGGCTGAGTCTAAGGCTAAGGTTGAGGATACAGGTTGAGTCTCAGCCTGACTGAAGAGGTTGAGATGCGTATTCTTTACTCAACGTTAACCTCAACCTTCTGCAAAACCTCTTAATGATACATCCAGGCTCGGGTTAACGGGAGTTCAGTCGGGCCGCCGGCTTCTTGACGGCTGGCGAGTACTTGATAGACGTTCAGCCAGCCCTGCGAAAAAGCCAGCGATGAGCCTGCCAAATAGGTCCGCCAGATACGGAGTGTCCGCTCGCCGACCAGTTGACGTGCAGCGTGTAGTTGTTCTTCAAGTCTGTGCGACCAGTGCGCAAGTGTCCGTGCGTAATGCGGCCGTAAACTTTCGACGTCATAGACCTCAAAGTTCTGTCGTGCCATCTCTCGGATGACCGAATGGAGATGGGGTAGTTCGGTATGCGGGAACACATACTTGTCCATAAACTCGCTGATTCCGGAACCGACCGTGCGTCCGTCGGCATCGGGCGACGTGATGCCATGATTCATAAACAGTCCTCGATCGCGCAACAGGCGTCGTACGGTGCCGAAGTAAACCGGAAAATTCTTTAGGCCGACGTGCTCGAACATGCCGACGCTCGACACCTTGTCGAAGGCTGCTTCACCGAAACGAGACAAGGCGTCTCGATAATCCAAGAGTAGGACTTCGACGCGTCCGCCAAGTCCCGCCTCCTTGACACGCTCCGTGGCCAAGGTGAACTGGTTGTCCGACAGTGTGATGCCTACTGCTCGCACTCCGTAGCGCTGCGCGGCATGCAGAATCAATCCTCCCCAGCCACAGCCGATGTCGAGAAACCGTTCACCGGGCCGAAGGCGTAATTTGCGACAGATGTGATCGAGTTTAGCTTCCTGTGCCGCATCGATCGTCTCTTCTCCGGTCTGAAAATACGCGCAGGAGTAGACCATGCGTTCATCGAGCCAGAGCCGGTAGAAGTCGTTGCCCACATCATAGTGATGTTTGATGTCGTCCAGATCCTGTTTGGGCGTATGGAGCGCCGATGCAGCAGGGATGCGAGCTGTGACAGGTGAACCGCAGGTCTCCACAAGCCGTTCAGCGCTCGCGATCACGGCCATGATGTTGCCGTCGATGTCGATGCGCCCATCGACGAACGCCTCACCCAGTGATCCAAGAGTCGGATGGGTCAATATTGGCAACAAGTTCGGATCGCGAACTGCCATCACGGCGCAAGGTTCTTGGCCGAAGTTGAAACGCGAGCCATCAGGGAGTACGAGGTCCAGCGGCTGACCGCCGGTTGCCCGGGCTCTTTCCGCTAGCTGCTGGATTTGGTGGCTGATGGCCTTGCTGACAATCTTGCGGGTAGCCTGAGTGAGCAGTTCGCTCTGAGACATGATGACCTCCTTCGGGCGGAGCCGGCAATCCTTGTGGAATACACGAATCGATCAAGGCTGAGCCTTGGCCAACGTGCATTTCTGCAATGAATTCGGGAGCAGCGAGTGCCGAGGGCACTCGAGCGTTTCCCAAGAAGCATCAAGTATGTACGTTGGCTTAATCCTTTCACATGATCCTTGTCAAGGCGCTCGCAGGAAGATGCGGTACCGCGGTGCATCAGCTCTCTACTAAGCGAAGCGTATGCCAACTCGATCAACAGGAATTCAAGCGGTTAGGCAGCTTGAACAGAAGAAGGACGGGTAGGTTTGAGGTGAACCTCCTCATACAAGAGGAGACAGCTGGGGAGTATTGCGACAAACATGGCTGATCCGTCGCCTGCCGTGTTATGGAAGGATAATGGCCTGCTCCGGGTAGCCAAGTTCCTTGAGCGTGGTTTCAAGGGTGTCGACCATCGGCGGCGGGCCACAGAGGAAAAGACAGGTGTCGGAAGCCGGAGCGGGAAGATGGTGTCGGAGAATTTCCGGAGTGATGCGCCCCGTGCTGCCGGTCCATCCGGGCGGCGGTTGCTCCAACACATGATGGCAATGAAAGTTCGGATAGTCCCGGACATTGCGTTCCCACTCTTGTCGGAAGATGATGTCCGATTCCGTCTTGTTGGCAAAGATCAGGAATAACTCCGCATCGATCTTGTTGATCAGAATCCAGCGAATAATGGAGATCATCGGCGTAATCCCGGTTCCGCCGGCCACGAATCCCACGCGTTTCGCCATTCCATCGACCCAATGTCCACCGGTGTTCGGCCCGCTCATCAACACGGTATCTCCGATCCGCTGATCGTGCAGGTACTTGGAGACGGAACCAGTGTCATAGCGTTTGACCGTGAGATCGAAGAACCCCGTCACGCCAACAAGCGACGACGGGGTGTACGGCCGTTTTACAGTTTTGCCGTTGATCGTCGCATGGACGTAAAGAAAGTCACCGGGGAGCATGTCCAGCGTTGCATTGACAGGCAGTTCGAAACGAAAGGTCTTCGTGTCGTGGGTGTCCGTTTCGATGTGGGTCAACTTGTAGGGAGTCGGCGTTTTGGTCTTGACGCGGGTGACAGCCTCCATGATGGAACGCATCATACGAGGTCGCATCATTTGGTGCAACAGAACTCTTCCGGATACTTGCGTCCGAACCTCTTGCATCTGTCTGGCATCTCGCCCCATACTTTTCCCATGATGCCGCATTCAGCAGATCCATCTCCTCCTCTTCAGAATCTTGAAACCGATGTGGCCTTGCGCGCGATTCTCGAAGGCACTGCAACGGAAACGGGGCAGCGGTTTTTTGAGGCTCTGGTCCAGAACCTCGCCAAGGCACTCGGCACGCACGGAGCCTGGGTCACGGAATATTTCCCCGAAACGCGGCGGCTTCGAGCCCTCGCCTTCTGGATGGAAGGCCAGTGGGTCAAGGACTATGAAGTCGACATCACCGGCTCCCCCTGTGAACAGGTGATTGATACGCAGCGACTCGTCCATTTCCCCGATCGATTATTCGAGCTCTATCCGGGTGACCCGGATGTGGTGGCGACCGGCGCGGTGAGCTATATGGGCGTCCCCCTCAAAAATACGGACGGTCAGATTTTGGGGCATATGGCGGTCATCGACCGGCGTCCGATTCCGGAGGAACCGAGGGTCCACGCGATTTTTCAAATCTTCGCTGCACGGGCGGCGGCGGAACTCCAACGCTTAAAGGCCGAAGCCGAGGTGCGCGAACGGGAGGAAAGGGTCGGCCGGCTTCTCAGCAGCGCCATGGATGCGATCATCGAGCTGGACGACCGGCTCCGAATCACCCGCGTCAATCCGGCCACGGAGAAAGTATTCCGCTGCCGGTCCGAGAACATGGCGGGCCAGGACTTCCGGCGCTTCGTCATTCCCGTCGATGCGGACCGCCTGGCCTCCCTCATCGCGGACCTGGACGGCCGTCCCGAAGGGCAGCAATCGCGCTGGATACCGGGCGGCCTGACCGCTCGTTGTCCTGAAGGCGACTCGTTTCCAGCCGAAGCCACCCTCTCCCGTTTCGAGCTGCATCGCCGGAAATTCACAACTTTGATCCTTCGAAACGTGCATGATCGAGTGGAAGCGGAGCAGAAGATCCGGTCGCTCACCGCTGAAACCGAGCTGCTGCGGGAAGAACTGCAGGCGCTGCATCAGGACGGCGCCCTGATCGGAGACAGCCAAGCTCTCAGGGAGGCGCTCCGCGATATCGCCCAAGTCGCGGGAACCGACACCACGGTCCTGATTATGGGCGAGACCGGCACCGGCAAGGAGCTAGTCGCGCGCGCAATCCATGCCGCCAGCCCTCGACGCGAACGACCACTGGTGACCGTCAATTGCGCTGCCATTCCCGCCGCGCTCATCGAGAGTGAGTTCTTCGGCCACGAACCCGGCGCCTTTACCGGGGCCACCAAGAAGCGGGAAGGCCGGTTTGCTTTGGCCGACAAGGGGACCATCTTTCTTGATGAAATCGGCGAATTGCCGCTTGAGTTGCAGGCGAAATTGCTCCGCGTACTGCAAGAGGGTGAGTTCGACCCGGTCGGTAGTTCGAAGGCTAGGAAAGTCGACGTACGGGTGCTGGCCGCGACCAATCGGAATCTTGCCGCAGCGGTCAAGCAGGGCATGTTCCGTGAAGACCTCTATTACCGGCTCAATGTGTTTCCGATCCGGCTACCGCCGTTGCGGGAACGGGGTGAGGACATCGTGCGATTAGCTGGTCTCTTTGCACAGCGGTTTGCCAGCCGGATGGGCCGTACTATCGCTCCGCTGACAACCGTGGATGCGCAACGGCTTCAACGGTATAGCTGGCCCGGCAATGTCCGTGAGTTGCAAAACGTGATTGAGCGGGCCGTGATCACGGCCACCGATGGCCGGTTGAACCTGGAGCGTGCATTACCCGAACCTATAACACAATCGTCTCTAGCCGACACGACAGGCCGATCAGTGCCAGGGGCGATTCGCACCGCCAAAGAGCTGGAAGAACTGGAGCGGACGAATATCCTCCGCGCCCTGGAGGCCACCAAGTGGAAAGTTTCGGGTGAGCAGGGTGCGGCAAAACTGCTGGGCATCAATGCCTCTACCCTTTCATCCCGTATGAGGGCACTCAAGATTCAAAAACCTGCCGTAAGTTGAGTGAGAAGTCATTTCAAAACCTGTGAACCGGCTAAAATCCCTGCCTAGGAGCCTGTCCGACATTAGGCCCAACGCACTTGTGTGCAGGCACTGACT
>JBBIKN010000011.1:0-58737 GCA_037445435.1 Nitrospira sp.
CTGGAGCCTGTCGCGCTCTTCGCCATCTCCAATGATGAGAAGCGCGACGTTCGAGTGAGACTTCTTTAAATGGGCAAAGGCCCGCAAGAGAAAGTCCACTTTCTTCTCGGCATACAGACGGCCTGAAAATAGCAGCACGTGCTTTCCGTTTAACCTCAGCTTGCGCCTGTGCTCTATGAGTTGCGTTTCGCTGATTCCAGCGGCGGCCCTTCGCAATTCCTCGACATCGATGGTGTTGTAATACGGAATGACTCGATCTTTTGGAAATCCGCGCCTTCTCCAATATTCCGCACCTCTCTCCGTATAAGTAATCAAACCATCTGCCCGACTGGTCATGAACCCTTTCACGCTCTCTTTTATGCTTGTCGCTAGTGACGGTCGAACTGCTGCCTGAAAGTTATAGCCATGTCCCCACCAAATCCAGGCCTTACATATCTGCTTCCGCCTCACCCACAGATAGGGCACGGTCAGACATTGTAATTCTTGAGGTGCCACGACAATGTCGGATCCTGCGATCGCCTCAACTAACCCGTGCACCCAATACGAGCTCGATTTCGTCTTGCCGAAGTAACGTACTGGAAGAACACGATAGCGAAAGCCCGATGAAAATCTCTGTGTTGGAGGCACTGCACAATACACAAGAATATCCAGATTCCGTGCTCTGCCCTGAGCATACAACTCCTCGAAGAATCTTATGCGATAGTGCGGGATCTCCCGTTGGATAACTGAAACTTTTCGCATGTCAGGAAAGGTTGTTAGCGCAAAAAAATGATTACAAGTAGAGTAGAAACATCAGCCTCAGCGGAAATATACGGTCTATTAGGGAAACCCTAGCTCATTGTCTTGTCTTCTCCAAATAGAGTTAGAGTTTTTGCAATACCGCTAGCTGCTGGTTCGTAGAAATGGGCAGTCAGACTTGGGCCGACCAGAAAACATCTTGGCACCAGTTACAGTCATGCCGAACTGCGATAAACTTCGACCAATGCCAAAGATCATCCGTCAAACAGCAAGACGGGAACCAGCCTTCTGGAATAGGAATAATCCGAGTATCAATAGGCTAGAGCTTGCTGCCCATTCCCTGGCGGGAATGACGACATATCCGTAAGAATCGTTGGCTTGATGTTCGCATGGAGGGGGAGGGAGTTCTATATGTTGAAGTGCACTTTAGAAGTGCACTTCCCCTATCGTTTGGCGGTTGGCCTGAAACCACTGGACCGTCTTCTTCAATCCATCGCGCAAGCCATGTCGGTTTTGGAATTCAAGGAGCGGCTTGGCTCGACTGACATCAAGGCATCGGCGAGGCCTGGAATCTATGTTCTTGCCATGGCAACGAACGGCTTCTAGATTCGACGGTAGATCAAGGTTCAGGTGGGAAGAGTTCGGATAGAGCTACTGCGACAACGATGTTTTACCTGTCTGCACCAAGGACGACCACGGCCGGAAACTGCCTTGCCATTCGACAGACGAACGGCTGAACCTGCCTCGCAGCCGACATGTTGATAATATGCTCTGCTCGTGCAAATCATGTAACCCTCTATCGAGATCCAGCGGCGGGTCAAGGGTTATGAAAGCAGTGTCAGGAATTGTCCAGCCGAGAAAGTATCCATCTTCGCCAAATTCAAATGCAGAGCATAACGTCTGCTGCGGCCACCCGTCGCACTCGAAGTGCGTTGTTAGGCCGCCGTAAACCGTACTTTGCCGACCTTGCTCAGTTTCAGAATTCGTTTTGCTTGCCAGAGATCGTAATTACTCTGCATAGCAAGCCAGCTCTCAGGAGAGCGCCCGAGGGTTTTAGAGAGACGCAACGCCATTTCAGGACTGACGCGGCTGGAACCGACCAGAACACGATTCAGGGTCGAAGCCGCCACACCGAGCTTGGCAGCCAGTTCTCGGCCGCTAAGGTTGTTAGGCTTCAGATAGACCTGGATGATGAACTCCCCGGGATGAGGCGGATTGTGCATAGGCACTAGTGATAATCCTCATAATCCAAGAGGTAGGCGTTTCCCTCTTTGAATTCGAACGTTAAGCGCCAGTTACCATTTACCCACACAGACCACCGACCGCGTTCCGATCTCTTTAGAGAGTGCAGCCGAAACCCAGGAACGTTCATATCCTCAATATTCAGAGCAGTATCCAGAGCAGCCAAAAGCATTCGCAGTCGCTTAGCATGGTGCGGTTGTATCCCGGCCGCATTTCCCGACTCAAAGAACTTCTTAAGTCCCTTGCGTCGGAACGATTGAATCACCCGACTACCATAGCATGTTGCGTATCACGCGACAATGCCTGACCATTAAGAAACTGGCCGTACGCACAGTCAATCTGCGCACAGGTCGTCAGCGGGACGATTGCAACCTCTAGAACCGCACTTCTCGTATCGCCTGACGGTTGGCTTGAAACCACTGGACGGTTTTTTTCAATCCGTCGCGCAAGCCATGTCGAGCTTGAAATCCGAAGAACTGCTTGGCCCGGCTCACATCGAGGCATCGGCGAGGTTGGCCGTTCGGCTTGGTGGTATCCCACTTTATTTGGCCGGTGAATCCGACTTCAGCGGCAATCATCTTGGCAAGGTCACGAATCGCGACCTCTTCGCCGGTTCCCAAGTTGATCGGGAGATGGCCGTCGTACTGTTCGGCCGCGAGTAGAATGCCTTCGGCGGCATCTTCGACATATAGAAATTCTCGTGTCGGTGATCCATCTCCCCACAAAGTAATCGAATCCCGTCCGGCTTCTTTTGCAGCCGCACATTTACGTATGAGCGCCGGAATGACGTGAGAGGTATCCAGATCGAAGTTGTCGCGCGGTCCATACAGATTGACGGGAAAGAGCACGATCGAATTGAAGCCGTATTGTTGTCGATAGGCTTGTGACTGCACCAACATCATCTTCTTGGCCAGACCATAGGGAGCATTGGTTTCCTCGGGATACCCGTTCCAGATGTCGTCTTCCTTGAATGGAATGGGTGCAAACTTGGGATACGCGCAGATCGTTCCGAGGGCGACAAACTTCTTCAGCCCATGTTGGCGGCCGACCTCAATGAGCTGAGTCCCCATCATCAAGTTATCGTAGAAGAACCGTCCCGGATTGGCTTGATTGGCTCCAATGCCGCCGACCCGAGCGGCTAAATGGATCACCACGTCCGGTTTTGCGTCGCCGTACAATTGCCTGACGGCTTCCATCTGCACCAGATCATAATCTCGGCTTCGCGGAATCACGATGTGTCGACAACCCTTCGTCCGCAACTGGTCCACGACGAACGAACCGAGAAACCCGGCTCCACCTGTGACGACGACACGCTTCTCCTTCCAGAACGACGTCATACCCCTGGGGCTCTCCTTAGCTTCGCTTTCTCGTCCCATCCAATCTCTCTCGTTCGGCCGCCAAATCCGCATCCACCATCATGGCGATCAATTCCTCGAATCGGACCTTCGGTTGCCAGCCAAGTTGTTTCTTGGCTTTACCGGCGTCACCGATGAGAAGATCCACTTCCGTCGGGCGATAGTACTTGGTATCGATCTTGACATGTTTCTTCCAATCCAATTGCAGGCGGCCGAAGGCGAGTTCGAGCATCTCCTTGACCGTATGCGTCTCGCCGGTGGCGATGACATAGTCGTCAGGCGTCGGGGCTTGCAACATCATCCACATGGCTTCGACGTAATCGCCGGCATACCCCCAGTCACGCTTGGCATCGAGGTTGCCCAGGAACAGATCCTGTTGAACCCCCAGTTTGATCCGAGCCGCGGCCTTCGTAATTTTTCGCGTGACAAACGTTTCCCCACGGCGCGGCGATTCATGATTGAACAAAATTCCGTTGCAGGCAAAGAGATTGTAGGCTTCCCGATAGTTGACCGTGATCCAATACGCGTACACCTTCGCAGCGCCATAGGGGCTTCTTGGATAGAATGGGGTGGTTTCTTTCTGTGGAACCTCCAGCACCTTGCCGAACATCTCGCTGGAGGACGCCTGGTAAAACTTCGGCTTGAGCCCCGATTCTCGGATGGCCTCAAGCAGACGAATCGTGCCCAGCCCGGTGATTTCTCCCGTGTATTCGGGAATGTCAAAACTGACCCGGACGTGACTCTGGGCGCCGAGATTATAGATCTCATCAGGCTGAACAGTGCGCAAGATCCGATTCAACGAGCTGGCGTCGTTCAGGTCGCCGTAGACCAAGTGGAGTCGGCGATGGGGCACATGCGGATCTTCGTAGATAGGATCGATGCGACCCGTGTTGAATGAACTGGAACGGCGGATAATGCCATAGACTTCGTATCCCCTCCCGAGCAAGAACTCAGAGAGATAGGATCCATCCTGTCCGGTAATCCCGGTGATCAAGGCTTTCTTCACGCGTCATGCCCTCCCTTCCAACGGAGAGCCGATTATCACCGGCTTCAACTTCTTTGTCCATCGATTAATGGAATCGCCGTTGGCGAATGGTTCTTGCTACAAATGATACCGACCGAGTACTATGTCCACGAGAAACAACCAGGGGCAACATCGTGGCAGCAGTTCCTCCACAACGAGTGCGGCGCATCGGTCTATTCCTCAGTCTGGTCGTCGGTGGGTTCCTGATCGCTCACTCCATCAATGCCTTTGTCGCCGAGGCTCTGTATGTGATCCCTACACCTCCGGTGAGATCCACCGATGATCGATCGACTAGCGCACCGTTGCTTGCCTCCTATTCTCCAACCCAGGCGGCGGAAGATGTGCGTTCCAGCGGCCTCTTTGTCCTCCCTGCCGTACCTCAAGGTGGGCTTACCAACTCTCACTCGAATGGACGAGGGCCCTCCGGCACCGCTGTGCGGGCTTCCCTCGGCGTGGCAGCCAAGCTTCGATTGATCGGAGTCGTGCTAGGAGATCAGCGCGGCGTCTTTGCGATCGTTGAGGAACTCGCCTCCAAACAACAATCGTTGTACCATCTCCACGACTCGGTTCTCGATCTGGGAGAAGTGAGCGAGATCCGTCGAAACGGCATCGTGGTCCGTCAAGGCAATGTGGAAGAGTTACTTGAGCTGGCGCTCTCTGAAAACCTGGCCGGCCCCGTCGGTTCCTCAGGCGCCGTTGCAACTCCAAGCCAGGCATCAACACCGGGCGTACCGATCCGAAAAGTCGTCGATCGCCGCGAAGTGGAACAGGCCATGAGCGACCTGCCGAAACTCCTATCGCAGGCTCGCGCGGCGCCCCACATGGTCAACGGAGCGGTGAACGGATTCCGCCTCGATTACATCGCGCCGGCCAGTTTTTACGAAAAAATCGGAGTGCAGGCGGGAGATGTCTTGCAACGCGTCAACGGAGTCGACATCCGTGACCCAGGTACGATGTTGAATTTGCTCCAACAGCTCAAGAACGAGCAAATCGTCAAGCTCGATGTGGTTCGAAACAACCAACGCTCGACCATCACCTACGAGCTTCGCTGAACCCCAAATTGGCCCGTTTCGTCGCGCTTTCTTCTCTTGGCCATTCTCATCATACTCGATGTCGGCCCTTCGTGACGCCTTCCGTCATTCATGAGCCATGCCCTCCTTCTTATGAGCGGCGAATTCGCTTCCGCCATGGTCGGCTGAACCGAAGGCTTGTGATGGAAAACCTCATGACCGAACGTATACAAGGGATCGATTGGGGGTAAGGAATACGACGTGTCCTTGCCAGGCCGTTGCAAGGGAGAGTATCTTTACGGCAACGATGGAAGCGTATCGGAGAAACGACCATGATGGCGCTCGTCCCTATTCATGAGAGGTCAGGGCAACTTGTCCGAACGACTCGACAACGATCGATCCAGTCCTAGTCTTCGTCGCCCTCTGTTGGGACGCATTCTCGGAGAAAAGTTCAACCTCCTGGACTCAAAACTCGAGGAAGCCTTAGCCTACCAACAGGAGAAAGGCGGCCTGCTGGGGGAGGTTCTGCTGCATTTGCGCCTATTGAGAGAAGAGCAGTTGTTGGAGGCCCTCGCCCAACAATTTGAGATGACCTGGATGCCGCATCTTGACACCACCCATGTGGATCACGAGCTGATCAAGAAAGTGCCCATCGCTTTTTGCCGACGATACCGTGTCTTGCCGCTTCGATATGAGGAGGGGGCGATTCTGACCGCATCGACCGATCCGCTGGAAACCGTCGCACTCGACGATCTTCGATTGTTGCTGGGCAAACCGATTAAACCTGTCTTGACGACGAGTGTCGTTCTGCTGGCCTGCTTAAACCGAGCCTACGACGAAATCGCCAACCCGGCAGGCGCCGAGAAAGTGATGGAAGACATCGCGGCAAGCGAGAGTCTCGACCAGCTGGCTCACGAGCTCGACGAGCCGCAAGATTTGCTGGACGCCACCGATGAGGCTCCGATCATTCGATTGGTCAACTCGGTGCTGTTTCAGGCGGTCCGGCAACGGGCAAGCGACATCCACTTCGAATCGTTCGAGCGGGGACTGGTCGTGAGATATCGCATCGATGGCGTGCTCTACCCGGTCCTCACGCCGCCGAAGCACCTACAAGCCAGTATCATCGCGCGCTTGAAGATTATGGCCGGTCTCAATATTGCCGAGAAGCGCTTGCCGCAAGACGGCCGGTTCGCCATTCGAACCTCCGGAAAAGACGTCGACCTTCGAGTCTCCGTGTTACCCACATCACATGGCGAGCGGGTGGTGTTGCGATTGCTGGAGAAGGAAAATCGACTTCTGAATCTCTCGGAAATGGGCTTCTCGAAAGAACGGCTTGCCGTGATCCATCAGCTGATTCAACTCGCTCACGGGATTATTCTCGTCACCGGTCCGACGGGAAGCGGCAAAACCACGACCCTCTATGCCGCCTTGAGCCACATCAACGCACCGGACAAAAACATCATCACGGTTGAAGACCCGGTGGAATACCAACTACTCGGCATCGGACAGATGCAGGTGAACCCGAAGATCAATTTGTCGTTTGCCGCAGGACTGCGGTCAATTCTTCGGCAAGATCCCGACGTCATCATGATCGGCGAAATTCGCGACCGTGAAACGGCGGAGATCGCCATTCATGCGTCTCTCACCGGACATCTGGTTTTTTCCACCCTCCATACCAACGACGCCGCCAGCGCCGCTACGCGCCTGATCGACATGGGAATCGAGCCTTTTCTGGTCGCCTCATCGGTCGTCGCCGTCCTCGCTCAACGACTGCTCAGGAAAATCTGTCCGGACTGCAAACGACCCTATCAACCCAGCGTGGAAGAGCTGGATCGTCTCGAATTACCTCCTGACTCGAATCTCACTCTCTATCGAGGAGCCGGATGTGCCGCCTGTTCACAGACCGGTTATCGAGGGCGCACCGGCATTTTCGAGCTCATGGTGTTCGACGACGAGATCAGACGGCTCATCGGAAGCAAGGCGGACTCAACGGCCATCAAGCAGGCGGCGATCGCCAAAGGCATGGTGACGTTAAAGCAGGAAGGGGCTGAGCGAGTCATTCAAGGGCACACCACGTTGGAAGAAGTCATGCGGATCACTCAACAGGAAATCGAAGTCTAATCAGTCGGTGCCCCTGGATTAGTTCTGCATAGAAGCAGTGTAGAATCGTCAGTGGTAAATTGTTCAAACCCAAAGCGATGTCTGCGACCGTGGAACCGTCACTTCACACCAGATTCGATAGTAGCGTGGTTGAAATTCAGTAATCATGCCTGTGTATCAATATCAAGGCTATCGGACCGACGGCGGAGCCGCAACCGGGATCATCGACGCGGAGAACGTCAAAGTCGCCCGCCTCAAACTGAGGAAAGAGGGCGTCTATCCGACCAATGTCGTCGAGCAGGGTCACGCACCGAGTCGATCCCAAGAAAAACCCATCGGTCGCGCCGAGCGATCCATCGGCCGGTCGGCTACCCTCTCCTCGACCGACCTGGCCCTCATGACCAGACAGTTTGCGACATTGCTCGTGGCAGGGCTTCCGTTGGTCGAAGCCCTGGGCGTCTTGGTGGACCAAGCCGAGAAGAAACCCATCAAGGCCCTTTTGGCCGATATCCGGGAACAAATCCGGGGGGGGAAAGCGTTGAGTGCCGTCTTAGAGACGTACGAGAAGGACTTTTCTCCGATCTATGTCCATATGGTACGAGCCGGCGAAGCCAGCGGAGCGCTGGACCAGATCTTGTTCCGGCTCGCGGAGTTTTTGGAGAAACAACTCGCCCTGAGGAACAAGGTCACCAATGCGATGCTGTACCCTATCATCATGCTGGTGATCGGGTCGGTGATCCTCTTCTTCCTCATCACGTTTGTCGTCCCGAAGATTACGCTCGTGTTCGCTCAACAGAAACAAGTCCTGCCATGGCCGACGGTCGCGTTGATGTCGGTCAGCCAGTTCTTTGCCGACTACTGGATGGTGTTGGTCGGGCTTCTACTCGGAAGTCTCTACATGACCCGGCGTTTCATCCGGACCGGAGCCGGTCGTATGATGGCGGACCGATTGATCCTCAAACTTCCCTTGATCGGAGACGTCGCGCGGATGATGTCGATTTCCAGACTCACCAGCACCCTATCCACGATGTTGGCGAGCGGAGTTCAATTGCTCGACGCGATGGACGTCTCGAAGCGCGTCATGAACAATCGGGTCCTCGAAGAGACGGTTGAAGCGGCACGGCAGAATATCCGCGAGGGAGAGACGATCGCCGATCCTTTAAAGCGGAGCGGCGAATTTCCGGCCCTGGTCACCCATATGATCGCCGTCGGTGAAAAGAGCGGTGAAATGGAGGAGATGTTGCGACGGGTGAGCCAAATATACGACAGTGAAGTGGAGCGGGTCATCGCTCGCTTGACCTCGCTGATGGAGCCGATCATGATCCTAGCCATGGGCGCCATCGTTCTGTTCATCGTCGTGGCGATTCTCTTGCCCATCTTCGAAATGGGTCAGATGATTCGATAAGGCGGCCGACGGACCATGCGGGGTCTGACATTGCACATTGCAAGAAGAAAGAGACAAAGGGGGACTGACGATGACAGATTCGGACAAGCGGAGTGAGCAGACGAGACCGGCCGGCGATCGGACCTTCTTCCACCGCGTCGTGGCTTGCTTTGTACAGCGAACCTCGGGAAATGCGGCCGGCTTTACCTTCATCGAGATCATGGTCGTCGTGGCCATCTTGGCCATTCTCGCGGCGTTGGTCGTCCCGCGCATCATGGGCAGGACGGATGATGCCAAGCGCACGGCGGCCAAAGTCCAGATTCGAAATATCGAGGGAGCGCTGCAACTTTACAAACTGGATAACGGCGTCTACCCCACGACGGAACAAGGGCTCAAGGCGCTTGTGGAAAAGCCCTCTGTCGGTGTGATCCCGAAGAAATGGAAAATCGGCGGGTACCTTCCAAAGCTACCGGAAGATCCGTGGGGTAACCCGTATAAGTATGTCAGCCCGGTCCAAAAGGGAGATTACAAAGTGGAGTATGAGATCACCTCCCTCGGGACAGACGGCGAGGTCGGCGGTGAAGGTGTCAACGCCGATATCACCAATTGGAACCTCGACAAAGAATAGGACATCAATGGTCAATGGCCACGAGACAGCGGGCATTGGGTATTCGGTTCATACACGATGGCCGCTCTTCCCTCACGCCTTGCGCCTGCCCCCTAACCCCTCACCCTTGCCCGCTCATCCCTTACGCGTTTCGGCAGGCTTCACCATCCTGGAAATGTTGATCGTCCTGTTTCTCCTGTCCGTGATCGTGGTCGTCGTCCTCCCTCGGATCAATCTCGACGAGGACCTGAGCTCCACCGGCCGGAAACTCATCGGTGTCCTTCGAACCTTTCAAGGATTGGCGGCCACGAGTCAGCAACCTCTAAAGCTCTACCTGGATTTGGATCAGGGAACCTACTGGATGATGTTGGTGGAGGGCAAGGAGGAGCGGATTCCGCTTGACCCCGCCTGGAAACTCCCTCGTTCGCTGCCCGAATCGATTCGATTCACGGAAGTGTCCATCGGAGAAGACAAACATTTTTCGGGACGAGTCGACGTGTCCTTCTTTGCCAACGGGCGGATTGAACCGGTCACGATGTACCTGATGGATACCAAGAATAATCTCTTGGCACTGGAGGTCGATTCATTGACGGGAGGGATTCGGGTCAGCGATGAACGGCTCGACCCTCCCCCGTACCGGTTCATTCCCGATCGAGTCAAGCCCCTGTTGAAGCCCAACCAGCAAGCGGGAGCCGGAGCGTCGACGAGGGGACTGTTTCCAACTCAACAATAAAGGTTGCGATGGCTCGAAATGTCTACCGAACCGAGTCCGACGAAGGCGGATTCACGCTCCTCGAAGTGCTGCTGGCCATCGCCTTGCTGGCCATCGCACTCCCGATTCTCCTTGGCCTCAGAAATTTCGACCTGGAGCTCCAGGAGAGAGCGTCCGAATTGACGGCCGCCACACTGTTGGCCCAAGAAAAATTGTTGGAAACCGAACTCTCAGGGCAATATGCCATCGGGGAAAGCACCGGAGAGTTTCCGAGTATCCCGCTTGGAGCACGACCCACCATGCAGGCGGTCCCAAGAGCGGTCGGGTACAAATGGAAGCGTACGATTGCACCCACCCCGCTGGAGTTGATTCGGGAGATTCGGATCAAGGTCTCGTGGCTGCGGGGTGAACTGGAAGAAGCCGTAGAGGTCAGCACCTATGTCTTCGCCGGACGTCTCACCTTCTAAATCCAACGCGGGCTTTACGCTCGTCGAGGTCTTGGTGGCCGTGGCCTTGCTGGGTATGATCGGCGCCATGGTTTTTGGGTCCCTCATCATGACCATGCGAGCCGTGGACGCCGGACGAGAGCATGTGGCGAAGGAGCAAACGATCAGAAGAGTGTTGCGTCTCATGGCCGAGGAAATCTCCCTCAGCAAACGCAACACCATGTACCCCTGGGTGGGAACGAACGGAACACAAGATGGGCAACCGGCCGACATCCTCGCCTTCCTTGCGATGAGTCAAGGATTGAGTACGTCGATAGCCAAGGAAGGCGAGACCGTTCGCGTCGTTTACACGCGTGAACGCGATCGACTGATTCGGTTCGTCCGTCGGAATCTCTATACCCTGACGGATACCAATGAGTCTCTGGATCAGATGGAACTGGCCGATCGTGTCCAGGCTTTCAATATCCGATATTACGACGACCAGAACCGGATGTGGCTCGACGAATGGCCGGCGGTCCCCAAAATTCCCAAGGCCTTGTTGATTGAAGTGACATTTCAATACCCCGATGCCGATCCATGGACAGTGCGGGAATGGGTGGCGATCGGCGCATCATGACCCATCAAATGGCCGGAAGCATGGCGGGAGATCCTGGCGTAGATTGAAGGGACGTTTCAATATCCCGATGCCGTTCCAAGGAAAATGCGGGACTGGGTGACGAGCGGCGCATTATGACCATCAAATGGCCTGACGCATGGCGGGAGATCCTGGCGTGGACGGTCGGTGGACTGTCCATCTTGATATTGTGCCTGATAGCGACCTTTCCCTATGGCATGCTCCAGGCGCGGATCGTCGCGGAACTCACGCGAGCCACCGGTCTGGAGGTGCGAGTTGCCGATTGGACGGTGGGGCTTCCACCAGGCCTTGAGTGGCGGAACGTCACCTTGTCGCAACCGAACTGGACCCCGATCCAATTAGCTGTGTTTCAGGCCAAAATCGGAGTGATGAAAGCATTGGGCGGCACGCTCGGACTCGATGTCGTCGCAAAACTGAATGATACCTCTTCGCCGACAGGTCTCGCGAAAGGCACCGTCACCGCCTCCTCTCTTTTCCTGGAAGGCCCCGTCACGATCAAGGGACAGGTCCAACAAGTGGACCTGTCCAAACTCATCCGTCGCTACGTCACGCACGGCATGCTCAACGGAGATTTCTCCCATCGAGTCGAATCCAGTCAGGCGACCTCCGCCACGATGAAAGGGGAAGGCGCGTGGACGGCCGAGGCGACGGACCTGGTCATCGATCAGATTCCCTTGGGAAACGGACGAATCCTGTCGCTCACGTTCAGTAAGGTTTCGGTAGGACTCGCATGCCGAGACCTCCGCTGCGACGTGACGCAACTGAAGGGCGATGGAATCGATGGCTCCTTCACGGGCGAAGGACACGTCACCATCCAGCAACCGATGCAACAGAGCCAATTGAATCTCACGGTGACGGTCATCCCCGGCCCTGGATTTGCGTCGAAAGCCGGAACGCTAGGCATCCCCTCGCCACCTCCCGGAACGCCCATGACCGTCAAGATCGTCGGAACCTTGGCACAGGCGAGGATTGCATTGTAAAGTACGGGCTGAGATTTCTATCTGCGAGTTTCAGGTTGCAGTTTCAGTTTCCCTGATGCTATTCACTCGCACTGAGAGCACGAAACGAGAAACCAGAAACGAAGACGGATCCTAGATCCATGGCCATTGTGAATGAATGTGTCGGGCTGGACATCGGACAAACGGGCTTGAAAGCCGTGCGTTTTCGCCGCCGTCTGAGCGGGCGCGAAACGATCGATTACTTCCAACATCCCATGCCGTATGCCCGTCCTGAGGATCTTGAGCCGGCTCGACGTGTGCAGTCGTTGCGTGGATTCCTCTGGCGGAACGGACTCTATGGCACAGACCGGTTGGTGACGGCGATCCCTTGCCAGGATCTTTTTGTCAGAACCTTGTCTTTCCCGTTCAAGGATTCGACCAAGCTCGCGCAAGTCGTCCCCTTTGAGGTCGAAAACCTCGTTCCGATGCCGCTCGAAGATCTGGCGGTCGGAAGCCTGGTATTGCCGCCTGGCCACACGGCTGAAGGCACCTCCGGTGAAAACAAGGGTTCGGAGGTTCTGGTCACGGCCGCGCCGAGGGACAAGGTCGCAGAGCATCTCCGGTTTCTCGCCCAAGCCGACGTGGAGCCATCGGCGATCAATGTCGACGCGATGGCGCTCTTCTCCGTGACGCAATACCTTCAAGAAGAAGGGGCGGCCGTCCCGCAAGACTTGGCCATCATCGATGTCGGAGCGTCGAAGACGACGCTTTGCCTCGTACAAGGAGGACGTCCCCTCGTCCTTCGGACGATTCTGTGGGGCGGCAACCACCTGACGCATGCTTTGGCCGTCCGATACGCCTGCAGCTTCGCCGATGCGGAACGTCGAAAGCGCACGATGATGGTCGATGAGGTCCACGGCTTGTTGGAGCCGATTCTGAAAGAGCTCCGCATCACTCTACAGGCTCATCTGGGAAACGAGCGCGGCCGCTTGACCCACTGTTGGGTATGCGGAGGCGGATCCAAGCTGCAGGAGGTTGCAGGGTATATGTCCCGGCAATTGGGGCTCTATCCGGTGGGACCTCGACAGGGATTCGGACCTGAAACCCCGCGGGCATTTTCGATTGCGTTCGGCTTAGCGATTCACCCAAAAATCATCCGGCCGCGGTGGCGATTCAAGTCGACTCCCATGGAACTCGCGGTCGATCTCAAGGGCGTCGCCGATGTAGCCTCGCCGGACACCGGCACGACCAAACAAGATCGGCGTCTGGCGATCGCCGCCGGTCTGATCATTGCCGTCCTGGCGATCGTAGATTTTTCGATTCACTTCATGCTGCAGGATCAGCGAGTCGCTCGACTAAAAGCCGCGCTGAACAGCCGATATGAGCAGTTCTTCGGACCGGGTGCCGCTCCCGGAGAAGAGCTCGATCAGGCCAAGTACCGCATCGGCGTCTTGGACAAAGCGCTCGGCGTGGTCGATACCGTGGACGGCAAAGTATTGCACACACTCTCAACATTCGTGAAACAACTCCCGCCTGGAACGATGGTGAAGGTGCGCGAATTGACCGTAGACGGAGCGGCCATCCTCATGGAAGGCGAGACCGCCTCCTTTGACTCCGTGGAACGACTCAAGCAAACCTTCGCCTCAAGCCCTCGATTGAAGGATGTTGCGGTAACGGAAACCCGAGTGGGCGCTGGTCCCAATCAAGTCGTGTTTCGAATCACGGTCACGGTGGAGAAGTCATGACGCAGAGCTTCCGGGAACGCTGGCGCCTGATGTCGAAGCGTGAACGCACCCTCGTGCTGGCAGGCGGGACCGTGATCGGACTCAGCCTTCTCTTTGTCCTGATTGTCGATCCTCTGTTGGACACCCTCGATCGCTTGGAGCGTCAGGAGGTTCGGAAGCAGAAAGACTTGGCCGAGCTGGCGATGCTCGGCCAAGCGTATCTTGCCAAACGGGACCGCTTGGTTTTGGCCGAAAGCCGCATGCCCGGAGCCGACAGCCATTTCTCTCTGCTGACGTTCATGGAGGAAGCCGCCACCACCGCCAATGTGCGCGAGCGCATCACCGGCATGCAACCGCAGACACAATCGCTGGCGCAAGGCTACGAGGAAACCGCCGTCGACCTCCGATTGGAAAGCATCCAATTGCCGGACCTGTTGGCATTACTAGTGGCCATTGATCAAGCTCCGTATGATCTTCACGTTCGCCATCTGCAGATCCGTCCGAAATTCGACAATCCGGTCAATCTCGACGCAACCGTGCGGGTCTTGAGTTATGCCAAGAACTGACGAACGAGGCGTCGCGCTGCTGTTAGCCCTCCTGGTTTTGACGATCCTCACCGCCCTTATTCTGGAGTTTGATGCGGAGGCCCGTCGCGAGTACCGAGCCGCCGCCGCCTTTCGGGACGACTATAAGGCAGGCATGTTGACCCGAGCCGCCGTGCAGGCCGCGCGAGCCGTGCTGCAGCAGGATCTTTTGCGTGAAAGAATGACCGGCCAGAAATTCGACGGTCCGACCGATATCTGGGCCATGCCGATCAAGAATTATGCGATCGGGGACGGATTCTTGACCGCGCAGATTGAGGATGAGACGGGTAAATTTAACCTGAATGACCTCGCATCGACTTCGGGAGGCGATATTGAACAGAAGAAGAAGATCCTTCGAGGCAAACGATTGTTCGAACTGCTCAGGGTCAACCCCAACCTGATCGATGCCCTCATCGATTGGATGGATCAGGATGAAGTGCCTCAGCCGGCCGGGGCCGAGAGCCTCTACTACCAATCGCTAAGGCCGCCCTATCGGTCCGCGAATAGTCCGTTACCTGGGCTGGGAGATCTCCGACTCATCAAAGGGTTCACACCGGAGATCATCGAGCGGATTTCCCCCTACGTGACGGTCTTCCCGCAAGAAGGAGGCGCACCGATGAATATCAACACGGCTGATCCCATTGTCCTTCAGACATTGGATCCGAGCGTCACCCAAACCGTCGCGATGGAGATCGTGCAGGGACGCCCCTACAAGACGAAAGTGGAACTGGACCGCGTCGGAAGCTTTCAAGAGATCGGTCGGACGTTGAGGAGCAGCTACGATGTGAAATCCGACTATTTCTCCGCGCGCCTCGCCGTCACCGTGAATGAGACAACCAAGACCGCATTGGCCATCCTGAAGCGAGACGCCAGCAAGGGGGAAAGTACGGTCGAGTACTTAAGAGTGCTTTAGGTTGAGGTTCAGACTGAAACGCCTTACTTTAACCTTAGCCTCATCCTCAGCCTTTAACGTTTTTAATTCAACGACACCGTGATCGTCACTTCATTGCCCTGCTCATTGTAGGCCAAGGAGGGGAAAAACGATCGGGCCAAAAAAATCCCCCGTCCGTTCACGTCCTTTGACTCGCAGACCTCCCGGGATCGCATCATGAGACTTCGCCACTTGAAGCCCTTGCCCTCGTCGGTGATCCGGTATACTAAACTGTTGGCATCCCTGTCATGAAGCACATGAATGATCACCCGGCGATCCCTCAGCCGCGGTTGAGCAAGCCGACGAGCGAGTAACTGCTCATAGCGGCCTTCCGCGAGAGCTTCCTGTTTTTCCTGGTAGACGATCTCGAGATTCCCATGTTCAACGGCGTTAAAGAGCAATTCTTGTAGCGCTCCGCGCAGATGCAACCGTCGGATAGCCGGAAGAGTCGAGGCCGTGGTCTTGATGAGCCAGGAGATCACCCCTGGGATATGGGTGGGGTCGGAATCGACCGTCAGTCGATATTCGGATCGGCAGAGTCCCGGAATATCCGCAGGGTCTCCGGGCAGGAGATTCCGGGCACGTTGTAACGCATGCGCCAGCTCTTCTTCCGTCACGGGCTTGTGCAGATAATCCGCGGCTCCGATCCGAAGCGCCTGGACGATTATCGGTTCCGGCGCATCCTTCGCCATGACGATCACAGGACAGAGCTCATGCCTATTCTTCAGTTCCTTGAGCAAGGTCAGACCCGCTGCTTCAGGAAGAAACAGGTCGGTGATCACGATGTCCGGTGCCGCCATATCGATTGTGGTCAAGGCAGTGATCGGATCGGACGCCGCAACGACTGAAAACCCCCTGCCCTGCAACTGTTCGGCGATGCGTGCCTGGGTATCCGGGCAGGGATCGATGACCAAGAGATGATCAGACGCCGTAATGGTATTCATGCGGCCATTCCTGTGTCGCGCATCTGACGGAGTGCGGCCAGAAGACGTTGGAATTCCCGTTCCAACGTAATATAGAGCCGCCCGCTATCCGCCAAGTTCCCTGTTTTCGCTGACTCTTCCAACTCTTTGCAGGCCTGAAGGGCAGCCGGGGCACAAAACTGTAAGATAGCGCCCTTCAACCGGTGGCTCGATCGCGCCACGCCCGTAGCATTCCCGGCATCCAACGCCGATTGAGCATCCGCCAAGTCCTTGGGACCATGCTCCATAAACAATTCGACCATCATCTGAAACGTCTCGTGGTCATCATCGACACGGGCAAGGGCCTCCTCAAGATGAAAGACGGGGGCATGGGGCTGATGATCACTCATGAGAAGCCTGCAAGGCGAGTTCAACCCCCATCAGCGCCACATCATCGGGAAAATGTTCGTGCCCCTGCCATCGAATCGCCTCTGCAATGGTGCCGGATACCACTTCCGTCAAGGGACGATGGCCGAACGTACGAACCGTCTGTTCCAGACGATCTTGTCCCCAGAGCTCGCCGTTTGAGGCCGGCACTTCGTAGAGACCGTCGCTCAGCATGTACAACCGATCGCCCCACTCGATCGAGAGCTCCTCCGTGAGGTAGGTAGTCGACGGATCAAAACCCAGCGGTAAATTGGGTCTGGCCATCCAACAGACCTCGCCGGATCGGCGATGTAGAAACGCCCCATTGTGTCCGGCCGTCGCATAAGACAGGGTACGAGCGCGGAGGTCGAGTCTGGCAAAGATGATCGTAAAGTAGTTTCCATCTTCCGTGAGTGGAAACTGCTTATTGGCTTCCGTCAAAATTGCGCCAGGATCGCTCGACCCCACGTGATGCAGCAAATTGTCTTTGCGCAGGAAAGTTGAAAACGAGGCGGACCGCAGTGCCGGAGACACCCCGTGGCCCGATGCATCCAGCAGATACAGCCCCAGCATATCTTCACTCCACGGCACGGCGTTGAAGAGATCGCCGCCCAAACCGAGAGACGGCCGATAGGCATGGACCATCTGCACGCCCGGCAAGAGCATTCCCGGTGCCGGGAGCAACGACTCCACATAGTGCGCGGCGGACTGAAGTTCCCGTTCGAGGACCTCCTGTTTCCTCCGGATTTCCTCGGTCACATCTTCGAGCCTTCGGATCAAGGTCGCCGTGCGCATGCCGGCCTGCACACGGGCCGTGATTTCGTACTTACTGGCGGCCTTGCTGAGAAAGTCATCGGCTCCCCGGGCCAGGCCTTCGGCGATCTGCTCAGGCTGATCATGGCTCGTCATCATGAGGACTTGACTCGACAGCAGCTCAGGATCCCGACGAACCTGCTCGCAGAAAGACGGTCCGTCCATTTCCGGCATCATCCAATCCAAGATGGTCAGATCGGGCCGCTCACGCCGCAGCGCTTCTAACCCGGCCTTTCCATCTCCGGCTTCAATGACACGATAGCCGAGCCGTTTCAGACGAGCCGCCAAGGCCACCCGTGCGGTGGGCTCATCGTCTACAACGAGGACGGTACGCATCCCGCCCTCTGCAACCTTGCGGGAAGCTGTTACTGCAGTTGGAGTCGGCATCGTATGAGGCTCGATGGGAGCATCTGTGAACGTGTCGATCGCGCAGGCACCTCTGTTTGCTCGGTCGACAGTCGATCTAGGCTGCGCGCTGGTATCCGGCTAAGGCATCCTGCTCATTGTCATAGACAGGGATCAGCTTCTGAATGTTGGCCAGGCTCATGATTTCACGCACGTAACTTTGCGGCTTCAACATGCTCACTTTTCCTTGGCTCAATTTGAAGTTCTGGGAGACGAGCGCCAACAGGCCGAGCCCGGAACTGTCCACAAAGCGGACTTCGGCCATGTTCAAGATGAGATGGCGACAGCCCTTCTGTCGGATGGCCTCCACGGCCGTTTTAAATTGTTCACGATTCGCGTACGTCAGATCTCCCGCCATCTCAAGCACCACACCGTTCGGCACGGGGCGTTCTTTCGTCTGCATCGCCATGAGTACCTCCTTCGTTCAAACCCGTCGAGAGACCGGTTCGTCCCTACCGCTTACGCGGACCGAGCTTCAGACGCCGCTTCCTCTGATGGAAACACTCCGATCATCTTGTCGATATTGGCCATCTCCAAGACCTGCTTCACGGTGCCCTGCGGACCCACAAGACTGATCCTCCGTTCCTCTACCGACAACTGTTGTGACGTCAAAGCCAAGAGACCCAGTGCGGCGCTGTCCACATACGTCGCCTCGCGCAAATCGACGATCAGATGCTTCCCGCCGGACGCCCGAAAGGCCGTCACGGCAGATGAGAAGTCTTTGCGGTTACGATGAGTGAAGACATCGTCGACATGGATCACGGTTGCGTCGCGCCAAACCCGTTGAGTAATCGGCATAGAGGCTCTGATCCCTTCAGCGGCTCACGTGAGCGAGTATCGCACCGGCGATATCGTCCTACGGCAGAACTTTAATCCACGGCTCCCTGCCTTGATCGCTTCTTTCGGCATGCCGAACACGATACGGTTCACTTCATCTTTCACACTCATGAACGCACCGGCCTGTTCGATCATCGACATTTCTTTGGCGCCGTCGTATCTCATCTCGGTTCTCGGAAGAATCCTTTTGTTGATCCAGATCAAATCCAACATGCGAGTGAATTCTCTTGAGTGTCGTGACGCAACCAATCTTCACTTCAGATCACCGAGCGCCATCCGAGACCGTTGAATTCCCTCAGTCGAGATGTGAATCCATCTCACGCTTCCCAGTCTCCGAACCGAGGACATTTGGTCACCGCGGAAGCCGAGTACTATCTCTATCGGTCGGCTAGTGCCGTTTCTTAACAGCTGGCAATGCGGAGGTTTGAAAGCCGATGGGATGATGCTCCAATGGCTGGGGCCACCCGAAGGGACATCTCAGAAAAGATGTCCTGAATGCTCTGGTCGGAATGCGGGCGTTTTCCTTATCGGTTCGGAAAGAACAAATCTTAAGCGCTGATGTAAAAGGAACCAGCCGTCAGAAAGGCGGAAAGCATGGGGTCGTTTGTGAACTTCATCGGTTCAGCAAAAGACTTCACCGACACAATCTCACTATCGCAGAGCGACCGCCCTCCGCAGTGATGCCGGAACGGCGATCGACGGATCGAGCGACCATGATGATTTCATGGATTCTCTCGGAGCAACTGCTCGATTTTATTCCGTAACAGTCCCAGGTCCCTGGATCGAAATGAGTACTTGGTCTGCGCCAGAACCTCGACCGTACTCTCAAGCGCTTCCCGATACGCATCGAGTCTCGGACATTGCATCGTACGGCAGACATCCGTGGGTGTCTCGGCGCCACCTTGCAATTGACTGGTCAAAACGGATCGGATCCTGGTCGATAAGACCGCCATCTGTGCGAAGCTCTGGGAGAGAAATGTATCGAGCGACCAAGCCAATTCTCGTTCATTGGCCCCGCTTCCCAGTCGAGGCAGGTTCTCTTGCAAGTGCTCCAAGGAAGCAACCAGCCGACTCGCTTCTTCCCGAACCGCTGTGGTCATCCGCAAAAGGCTGGTCCTCTTCACAGCTTGGCTCACCGCACGAAGCAAGTCGGACCAATCGACCGGCTTGAGAAGATAGTCC
This sequence comes from Nitrospira sp., assembly GCA_037445435.1. GTDB lineage: Bacteria > Nitrospirota > Nitrospiria > Nitrospirales > Nitrospiraceae > Nitrospira_D. Next base: position 19,995 of record JBBIKN010000011.1, read on the forward strand.
GTGAACGACATGCGAAGTGATTCCACGGCAGTTTGAACCGACGGGTAGCCGGTCACGAGCACGATCGGAAGCGAAGGGAATCGGGTGCGGACATCCCGGAGAAATTCGAATTGCATGTTCCCCGGCATACGAATATCGGTAATGAGGGCATCGTGCTGACTCGTCAAGAGCCTACCGGCCTCCTGTGAGTCCTGTGCGCAATCGCAGCGATACCCCTCTTGCTCCAAAAGCCTCGCGGTCGAGAGACGAAACGTTTCTTCATCGTCGGCGAGCAGAACCCGCGGTGCCTCAGCAATCATAGGTCGCGACCTCCTTGTTGGTTTCCAACTGATCTTGTGTACAAGTAACCGCCGTGCGGCGTGGTAAAAGAACTGAAAACGTCGATCCTCCATTCAGCTGAGTCTGAACTTCGATCCTTCCACCCATCGCCATCACCAAGCTCTGAGAGATGGAAAGTCCCAGCCCCATGCCCTTTTGGTTCCCCTGCGTCTTGGTCGTAAAGAAGGGGTCGAAGATGTGCGGAAGGTTCTCTGGAGAGACACCTGGTCCCTGGTCCGACACGGCGATCCGTATCGCATCCGGCTCCACACGGAGGGTCAGCGTAATCGTACCTCCTTCGTTGGAACAATCGATCGCATTATTCAGCAGATTGAGCAGGACTTGCAGTAAATCCCCTCGCGGCACGGAGAGCCGGTCGATACATGGATCCGCATTGATCGCCAGGACGAGCCGGCGCTGTTGCAACCGCTTGGAGAACAGCGCCACGATATCATTCAGCATGACCTGAAGTTCCACCGCCTCTCCCTTCCCGGATTCTGGTCGATAGAGTTGATACATATTCTGGACAATCGACGCGACGCGAGCGATCTCCCGATCGATCATGCCGGTGAATTCGGCGTGAGGATGAGCGGGATCTATAGCTTGCTTCACGAGCGTAAAGGCGTTCTTGATCCCGGCGATGGGGTTGTTGATTTCATGCGCGACACCCGCCGCCAAGCGGCCCATCGCCGCCAGTTTTTCTGCATGAGCCCGCTGCGACTCCAGCTTGGCAATCTCGGCGGTCCGCTCGGCAACCTGGCGCTCGAGCTCTTCCGTATGTCGAAGCCGTTCGGTCTCCAGATTTTTGCGCTCGGTGATGTCCCGACCCGCCACCAGCCGAACTTCCTTCCCGCGATAGCGATAGGGTCTGACCACGACTTCACCGGGAAAAGTGGTGCCGTCTTTGCGGCGGCCCACGGCTTCATAGGGCCCGGTCACGCCGTTTCGCATGTTGGCCAAGACGAGGTCCCGAGATTCTTCGGCGATCAAGTCCCACATAGATCGGCCGACGAGTTCACCCGATTCGTATCCAAACATGCGCTCCAAGCCCACATTCACTTCGAGCAAGATCCCCTGATCGTGAACGGCAATGCCATCGAACGTCGCTTCCGTCAACAATTTATACCGTAGTTCACTGTCGCGGACCGTATCCTCAGCCTGCTTTCGCTCGGTGATGTCTTGAATCTGGGAAATAAAGTGTTTAGGAGTTCCGTCGGCGTTACGCACGAGAGACACATTCAACACAATCCAGATGACGGAACCATCCTTATGGATATAGCGCTTCTCTAACTGATAGGTCCGCGGCGCTCCGCTGAGCACTTGCCGCACATGATGCAAATCCGATTCAAGATCGTCCGGATGGGTTATAGCCTGGAACGTCATGGTTTCAAGTTCCGCCTTCGAATAACCGACAATCTCGCACAGAGCATGATTGACTTGGAGCCATCGGCCGTCTGGAGCCACAATCGCCATGCCGATGGGGCTTTCGTTGAAGGCCTTGCTGAATCGCTCTTCGCTCTCCAAGAGAGCCGCCTCACTCAGCTTTCGTTCTGTGATATCACGCACGATCGCACAGTTATACTCCTGGCCGTCGTATTCGAGATGGTTGACGGTCACTTCTGTGTACCGCACCGCCCCGCTCTTTGTGTGCTGGGACGATTCAAACGTGAATGACCCACGCCGTTTCAGCTCTTCCCAATGCGTCGGCCAGGCCTCGGGCGGAAAATTGGGGTCGATATCATGCACCGTCATGCCGAGCACTTCAGCGCGACTATACCCGAGGACTTCGCAGGCCGCATCGTTGACATAGAGAATCTCGGCCTTCGGGCCGACCCAAAAGATCCCTTGAGCAGCCCGATCAACTGTAAACTGGGTGAGCTGCAACACTTTCTCTCCCCGCTTCCGTTCCGTAACCTCATCCTGGAGTGAGCGGTTGGCCTGCGCGAGCTGCGCTGTACGTTCACTGACTCGCTGCTCCAACTCCTCATGAGCTTGTCGCAGCGCCGCTTCCACCTGCTTCTGCATCGTGATGTCGCGAAATGACGCGACTACACCGAGCGGCGGCTCGTCCGCGCCCGATGTGATGGGCTGCGTATTGATCGAAATCCACACGAGCGACCCGTCGAGTCGGTGCACACCCATGATGACATTCTCGCAGGCGCGAGCGGTTCGGAGTGTATGCATCGCCGGATGGATTTCGCCGGGAAACGGCGAACCGTCTTCGTGGATCGCGTGCCACTGCAGATCGAGCGAGGTGCGGCCCAGCACCTGGTCTTCGGTCAGTCCCAGAATCCGGCAGGCGCTGGCATTGCACGAGCGGATGCGCCCCTCATGGTCCTGAATGACGATCCCCTCTGCCATTGCACTGACGACGCTCCGGTACCGTTCCTCGCTTTCCCGCAGGGCGGCTTCCACCCGCTTACGCTCAGTGATATCAACCGTTGCACCGATGAGATGCGTCACCTGGCCGTCATCATCGCGAACGGCTTGCCCTCGTACATCGGTCCAAATGACCGTGCCGTCCTTTTTGATCATGCGCACTTCATAGTTGTAGTCATCGGCTTGGCGCCTCATAATTCGCTGCCAGTGAGCCATGGCAATGGATTGATCATCCGGGTGCACCAAGTCGAGCCAGGTGTAGGGGTCAGCTGAAAGCTCGTCAACCCGATAACCAAACATCGTTTTCAGATTCCTATCACCGTAGTATGTGCCTGCCTGGACGTCCAACTCCCAGACTCCCACTCTCCCCACCGCCGTGGCCCTGGCATACCGTTCCTCACTTACCATGAGAGCCTGTTCAACGCGCTTACGTTCGGTAATGTCGATGGCCACTCCTCCCAACAGCCGTTCGCCGGACGAGGAAGTAAGCGGAAACTTCAACACCAGCCACTGTTGGCTTTTCCCATCTGGAGTCGGGACAGTCTCTTCCACTTCGAGTGGTTCTCCGGAGGCCAGCACCTTCTCGTCGTTCACCAGAAGTTGTGCAACGACATCGCCGGGTAACCGACCGTCCAGTGTCTTGCCTCGGATCTCGCTCAAGGAGACTCCGAACACCCGCTCAAACGTGGGATTAATGTAGAGATGACGGCCCGCCGAGTCCTTGATGAATGAGACAGCCGGACTATGTGCCATAAAGGCATGAAACCGTGCCTCGCTCTCATGCCAGGCCTGGCTCATCTTGTCATGTTGGATGGCGAGTGCCGCGATATGGCCGGCCCGCTCGACGACCGCTAAATCGGTTGAGCTAGGTGTCCGTGGCTCTTTGTAATAGGCCGCAAAAGTCCCAAGCAGATCTCCGGTGGGACCCATGATCGGCTGCGACCAACAGGCACGCAGGCCATACCCCATTGCAACTGTGGCATAGTCTTTCCACAGCGGATCCGTTTCAATATCCACCACAATCGACGGCTTTCTGTAGTAGGCGGCGCTTCCACAGGAGCCGACTGTTGGACTGATGGGAATCCCGTCCACTGCACGATTGTAGTCCCCCGACAGACTGGGGGCCGCCACGCAGCGGAGATGTTTTCCATCTTCCGTGAGAAGCATGATCGATGTGAGCATTGGAGCCGTGTGCGCTTCAATAGTCCGGCAGATGAATGTGAGCACTTCCTCGAGTTTGGCTCCCTTCGCCACCAGTTCCAGGGCCTGTTTCTCGGCCGAGAGGAACGCCTCGTCTCGCTTTCGCTGCGTGACGTCCCGCATGAAACAGAAATGGGCCGGCATTTTCCCCGTCGATCCATTGAGCCTCACGAGCACCACGTGCTTGTAGATGAGGCTGCCGTCTTTTCTGACTCCGCGAACTTCCAGTTCCGCTTTCCCGGTAGCACGCATCCGGGCGAAATGAGCTTGTACAGATGAGTGATCATCCGGATGGACAGAGATTTCCCAGGATTGTCCGATCAATTCCTCCGGACGGTAGCCCAACAGGGCGGCATAGTGAGCGTTCACAAAGAGGTAGTGACCCGTATCATCGAGTTTTGAAATACCTTCCAGCGTCAACTCGATGGCGGTGTGAGCCTCGAGTAGAGCCTGTTCGAGTGGCTTGGGTTCCGCATCTTTTTTTCGCAGGGCACGATTGGCTCGAGAGAACGCAGTAAGTCGCTTCGCAGTTCGCTGCTTCGATGTGAGCTGAGAGCCTTTCAGCGCTCTTCGTTTTTTCGGCACTCTACTAGCCACCAGTCGACTCCTTAAAGCACAACGCCCGCGAAGATCCTGATCATCCGATTGATAACGGTACAGCAATACTGGGGCACATAGACCGACCACAAGCCCATGCCAGGCGCGATCACTACATCACAGAGAAACGCGAAGAGAAGAAGATCGACAGGCGACCGTGGAAGGGGGGCTGCAAGTTGGTGGGCCTTGAAATGGCCTGGAGTTCCAGCCTGAATTATTCAGACCCTTTCGTGATTATTAGCTTTCAATAGTATTTACATGGTTTTGTAAACTCTGTCTATCGACCATTTTCCCAAGTCCGAATAGCTCTATTCACAGGCACAAGAGAGGAAGCAGGAACTTATCTCAACATTGCTTCAACAGCATGGTGATCGCTTTCGATCGCAGTCATGCGAAGAAGGTGTCAGTCATCGGTCGGTCATACGCCCTAACGGCTGAAATCACCGGATCCTGTTGGCGACTGCTGTTGATCGAGAGCTGGATACAGCTGCTGGAAAGGCGTGACCTGTCTACGGTGTTTGGGATCGTCCTCCGCCGGACAATTCCGGACCGAGAAGCGAGGAATTTTGTGGTATGTCTTCCGACGATTGCTCGGGTTGCTCTGATTCGTCGCCAGCCTGGAGAATCGAAGCTGCCGGTGCCTGTTCAAGAATGACGACCTCGACTCGGCGATTCTTGGCCCGCTGTTCCGCATCCGAATTGGCCGTCACCGGTCTGGTATCGGCAAGCCCAACGGCAGCCAGATGATCCGCCGGTACTCCATAGAGTTCCGACAGCACTCGCACGACCATCACCGCTCGAGCGGCCGACAATTCCCAATTGGAAGGAAATTGTGCCGTCCGGATAGGAACGTTATCCGTATGTCCTTCGACCCGCGTATGTCGATTAAGTTCAAGGATTGCCGTGCCAAGGCCCTCAAGAAACCGCAGCGCCTCGGGACGTACGGCGGCCTCTCCGCTGTTGAAGAGAACCTGATCCGGAATGGTAATCACGATATCCCCGTTCACCTTTTCTACGATCTTCACACGAGACATTTGCGGCGACCGATTGATGACCTGCGCCAGATTCCGGAGTCGGCGGATCACCACTTCTCTGCTCCCGGGAGCATTCGGAGCCGTCAGCGCCGGTTTGTTGGCGTTCAAGCTGAACGCCGTGGGGGACGATGGCGGGCTCACGACCGGATTGAGCGCGGCCTTGATTGATTCGCTGACCGTTCGATACTTTCCGACATTGACCGACGAGACCGAGTACATGACGACGAAAAACGCAAACAACAAGGTGATGAAGTCTGCGTACGATACCAGCCACCGCTCATGATTCTCGTGTTCCTCGTGTTTGTGCTTCGCCATCGCTCTGCTCGTCAATCGCCAAACGTCTTTCACACATCAAGCCAAGGTCACGGTTTTCACACCGGGCCGTTGGTGTTATTTTTTCGTCTCCTTCGTGCGTTGGTTGTGGGGGAGAAAGCTTTCTAACTTTTCCTGAAGCAATCGCGGATTTTCACCTTGGGCGAGCCCTACAAGACCCATGATGATGAGGGTGCGCGACCCCGCTTCCGCTTTCAGCTTCATCTTGATCTTGTTGGCCAAGGGTAGAAAGAAGAGGTTAGCCGCACCTACTCCATAGACGGTGGCGACGAAGGCCACGGCGATACCGCTGCCCAGCTTCGAGGGATCGGCAAGATTTTCCATGACGTGAATCAGGCCGAGCACCGCACCAAGAATCCCGACGGTCGGGGCATATCCACCGGCGGCCTCCCATACCTTCGCCGCCATCACCCCTTCTTCCTCATGCTGTTCCACTTCGATCTCGAGAATCTCATGCACGGCTTTGGGATCGGTTCCGTCGACGATGAGCTGAATCCCCTTTTGCATGAAGGGATCTTTGATGTCCTTCAGCTTACCTTCGAGAGCCAACAAGCCTTGTTTCCGTGAGACGTTCGCGAGATCCAGGATGAGCTTGATGGTTCCTTTGTTGTCGATGGACTTGCCAGCAATCGCCAGAGAAAGCGCCCCAAATGCTCTGATGACAACCGGCAAAGGGTTCTGTACGCAAATGGCTCCGAGCGTGCCGCCGATCACGATGACAAAGGCGGTGAGCTGCATGATGGATCCCAGATGGCCGCCTTCCAGTGCTTGGCCTCCGACGATGGAGCCCACCGCCAGCACTATCCCAATTATGGTTGCAATGTCCATTGTGCGAGCGCCTCATTGAAATCTGAATTGAGCCAGGATCTCGTCACCAACCTTCTGCTTCATGGCCGTTGTTTTTGATTCCTCAAGCTGTTTCAGGAGGCGCCCGGTTGTGCCAACATCCATTTCTGCTTGGCAGCTCTCCTGAGGGTCGAACACGATAACGAGCTCCATCAGCCTTGCTTGCACTTCGTAGAGAATGACGACGAGTCTCGTCCGCTGAGCATCACACTTCCTGTTTTCACCCTGCCGCCGCTGAGACGATGACCCACGGTTTGTCCATGATGAGATAGTCGAACCTCTCCACAGCCTCTCCACGCTTCGTCAGATATCGGCACATTCACCGAACGACCTGAGCCGAGACGGTTCGATCCGTGGCAGACTTACTCGCGTGAGTGGGAATCATCGACATGCATGGAGAAAGGCTTGTCTTGGGCAAGGCCGCCGCCGAGAGGGTCGTGCCATACCTCCTGACTACGGCGCCTTGCCGGTTGAGAGAAAGGCAAGTCAAACCCTACCGTGGGTGAACCAGCAACTCGCAGGTCTCTAGCCTTGCCGAGACCGACCATGCATCCATTCATGGATATCACGGCGAAGGAATCGCCAGTGCTTTCCAATTTTTGACGCCGGCAGTTCACCGACTCGGGCAAGCTTATAGACGGTTGACTTCGGTACCCGAAGGAACCGTGCCACCTCCATCACGGTCAAAATTTCCCTCTCCCGTGGGGAGTTCTCTTCGGCCGAGATCGCCGTTGCTGTAGATACCTCATTATTCATGACGACTGAGGTATCGGCGTGTCGATTTCGAAACTTGAGCACCTGATAGGAGCCGATCTGGACCTGGACTCTATTTTCTAGTTCACTCCATTCGGATAGATGACGTTCATTCATGTTTCTCTGCAACTGACCGACAAAGGATATGTAATTGGGCCGAACCGAGAGGAACTGAACTCAATGGCGCGTGTGATTTCGGTGGCCTCGGGCAAAGGTGGGGTCGGGAAGAGTGTGGTTTCCGCCAACCTGGCGCTCGTCTTGGCGGCGAAGGGGAAGCAGGTGGTGCTCGCAGACCTCGATGTCGGCGGCGCCGACGCCCATGTGCTGGTCGGCCTCCTCAATCCCCCGTTCACCCTGACTGACTTTCTCAACCATCGAATCGAGCACATGGATGATCTGGCTCAACCTCTTCCGATTCACCCGAACCTGCGAATCATTCCCGGGACAGGCGACACATTGGCGACAGCCAATATGACCCATTCACAGAAGAAGCGCCTCATCAGAAACTTTCAGAATATCCGCGCGGACGTGATCATCGTCGATATCGGAGCCGGAGCAAGCTTCCATGCTCTCGATTTTTTTCTGATGGCCGACCTTCACGTGGCGGTCGCAACGCCGGACCCGACTTCCGTCCTGGATCTCTACCGATTCATCAAGCTGGCGGCGATTCGTCGTGTTTTGTCGATGTTCGTGATACGGGATGTCATGGCGGAGGGGCTTGCGAATCGGGACTACAGCAGCGTGGAAGAGGTCTTGCAAATTGCGGGGAAGACCGACGAATCAGGACGGGCATTTGCTGAATCCACTCTGCGCGCTTTTCAGCCTACTCTTGTACTGAATCGCGTTACAGGACGAGCCCGCGTGAACGTGCTTCAACTCAGAAAGTTGCTCAAAGAGTATGTGGGCGGTGACTTAACGTTGTTAGGTGAGATTCCCGAAGACCCCGCGATGGAGCAGGCGGTACGTGCATACGTCCCGGTTGTTCAGTACGCTCCTTCTTCACTCGCGGCCGCCGCGCTGGTGAAGACGGGTGAGACAGTGCTACAGATCCTCACGGCCCCTCCCGTCCAAGCGGCATAGCCGCCCCTCTTCTGAAACGACCGGTTCTTACAGGACGGACGTCCGTTGGGTTCTCAATCGTTCGGCTTGTGTCTGCAGAATATGACGGATCAGGTGTTCCTGATCATCGGCCCTGAGATCGATGAATTCGGTGGCGATCGCATGGCCTTGTCCGTCTACCTGAGGGACAGAACGAATCACTTTCGCCAGGGTCTGAATGAGAACGAATGGCGGAAGAATCAACTTGATCGCGAGCTGATCACCGGGGACGAACTCTCGAGAGGAGACAAATCCCACACCTCCTCCGCTCAGATTAACATCCGTCGGCCGGGCCATGGTGACACTCGACGGTTGGCTGATGGCTAAAGAATTGAGGATGACTTCGAGCAAGTAGTCGACTTTCAAGATCCATGGAAGCACCGTTGAACCGATCAATGACTCTCCTGTGCGCGCCAGCAGATCCGCAGTCGGCTTCGTGACTGCTGCGGAAATCACCTCCGGAGTGGCACTGGCCGTCTCGACAGGCACGACAGTCCCGGTCTCGGTCAGCAGACGATATTCCATCAACACTCTGTCATCGATTCTGATCCATTCTCGCCGTTCATCCGTAATTGTCGAGGATGAAGGTAATGATGAGGTCATCGCTGATAGCGTCATGATCTCGTTCCCAGACTCTCCTATGCGTGGACGGACACCGATTCGGGTGCTGAAGGCAGCACAACGAATCGCTGACGCAGTCCTTGTAGTCGCAGCTTTGTCGCCGTCGTCTGACCCAAGAGAGACGCCAACACTGCTTGAGCCGTCGTGACACGATCTCGGACCTGTTCATCAAGCTTCAGAAGATCACCGGTCTCAGGGATCGGTGCCTGCACGGACTCCAACAGTACACCTCGATCCCGATAACACTGAATGACGATATCCCACCGCCCTGCCTGAGCTGCTTCAACTGCAGCTTTCGTAAGTCGAATGATGTCAGCCTGACGTTCCTCTCCCCTTGGGTAACTCATCGGACTCCTGCCACTCGAGTCTGCTGCTGAGCCGCAATCTCCCGCCACGCTTCCCGCAATGTCGTGAGGCAGCGGAGCGGGCCATCAAGTCGCTGTTCATCGTTTCGAGTATTGGCCTCCACAAGCTCCATCAGTATGTACTCATACAATCGTCGGAGAGAACGCGAGATATCTCCCCCATGCTCGTGATCCAACACGCTATTCAGCTCACCGACGATCGCAATGGCCCGTCCGAGATACCGCGCTTTTTCCCGGACATGGCTCGCCTGAATCTCCAGCCTGGCCATTTCAATCGATTGGATGGCGCCATCGTATAATAAAACAACCAGCTGGACGCCGGATGACGTAACGACCTGGGTTTGTTCATATTGACGAGCATACTGGGTGATCATAGTGTGGAGCCCTTGTTCTTCCTATGGTTGTCGTTGAGACTGCGACTGAAGAAACCCGCTTTGTCCCTGAAGCTGCCGTAAGAGCCCGTCCAGCGCGGCAAACTGACGCCTTAGTCGTTCCTCGTACCGACTCACGGCATCCTCTTGTCTGGTGATATCATTTCCGACCCTTGAGATCTCGCTCGTCAAACCGTTCTTACGAAGGGTCAGTGCTCCACCAGTGATATCGTTCAATGCGTCCACCGCAGACACGAGAGACTGAGCAAGACCGCTTGTCTCCCCCTGGTTGCTGAAGAGAGCTTTCACGGCGCTGTAGTTTGTGTTCAAAGCAGTGGTGAGCTGCGCGTCGTCGATTGTAATCGTTCCGTCGCGCTCGGTCTTGAACCCGATCTCCCCGACACTAGTGTACACGCCGATACTTCCGACCGACGATGAAAGCGCGGTCCTGAGCTGAGACAGCACTGTTCTGGCCGATGACTCGTTGAAGAATACGCCGCCTTGTTTGGTCGTCACGTCGTAGGTGGAGCGTTCATTGATGAACTTCACCACTTCATTGTAGGCCGTCGCCAAGGCCTGGATACCCGTCTTCACTGCCTTCAGGTCCTGGGACAAACTCACCTGAACTGTCCCAGTACCCGTCGTCTTTGTGAGCGTAAGAGCCAGTCCGGGGATCGCATCAGAAATAGTATTTGAGCTCCGCTCAATCGTAAGGGGACTTAGAGACTGGTCACCGATCTGGACTTGCGCATTCTGAGCCGCCGCAAGTGTATCAATCCCTCCGGTGCCGCTGCCGTTCAGGAAATCCAAATCCGTCTCGTCAGAGAGAACCGTGATGGCATTATCACTCCCGGTATCATTGGACGAGAGAGCGAGGCGAAAGGATGGCGCGGCCTCCGTGCCGGTATTGATGAGCGACGCTGTGACATCGACTCCCAAGTTGTTGATCTGGTCGCGCAAGTCGGTCAATGTACCGGTTGAACTTAAGGTCACGGTTTGGTCCGGCCCGGATCCCACTTTGAAGATGAAGGTGGCCGATCCTCCACTCACAATATCCGCAGTCGCGGACGACACGGCTTTCGCAGCCTTGCTCACGATTTGATGAGATTGGGCGAGCTGAACAACTCTGATGCTGTAGGTTCCGGCAGCCGTCGTGGAAGACGCCGTAGCAGACAGGACCGTGGGATCGGTCACCGAGGCCGTCGTCTTATCGAACGATACCGGCAGTCTGAGGGCTTGAGCGGCACTTTGCAATGCCGCCACTTTGGTGCTCACGGTCGTCAAGTCGGTGAGCTTCGTATTGAGGTCGGTTTTCTTCTTGTTCAATCGCTCAACCGGCAAGTTTGCGACCTTCACCAGTTGATCGACGACCTGTCCGAAGTCCAACCCGTTACCAAGTCCCCCAAAACTTATGGTCGCCATCACACATCCTTGTGCATCAGCTAGACGTGTTCCTCAAACAGCAGGCCCTTGTGGTTCGACAAATTCTTGGCCAATTCGATCACTTCCTGTGGAGGAATCTGTCGAATCACTTCCCCGGATTCTGCATTCAGTATTTTGACGACAACCCGCTGCAAGTCTGGGTCGACTTCTATCTGCAAATGTGATTCTGATTGCTGAAGGATTTCCCTCACCTTGCCCACAGCTTGCTCAAGTGAAACCCGGTGTGCAGGAGATACAAGGCTGACGTCGGAACCACGGATTTTTTCAGCCTCTTGCTCATTCTTGGGAAGAGCATCGGTTTGACTTCGACGGCTAGCACTGGCCGGGAGATCCACCTTCGATGTTACATTGGTGATCATGACAGCCTCCAGATCATCACCCCGTTCACCGAGACCCTCTCCTGTTCAGGAGAGGGTCGGTGGACGAAGTGCTCCCGTTATCCTCTGAGCAAGGCCAGCGCTTGCTGCGGCAGCGCGTTGGCTTGCGCCAGAGTCGCGATACCCGCCTGCACCAAGATCTGGTTTTTGGTGAAGACGGAGGTCTCGTACGCGACATCGGCATCGCGGATCCGAGACTCTGCAGCCGTCAGGTTTTCACTGGCGATCTGCAAGTTCGCGATCGTCACCTCGAATCGATTCTGGACCGATCCGTACGTGGCTCGGGCGGATGCCACGGCACTGATGGCGCTGTCGATATTGCTCAACGCACTTGCCGCATTTGCAGCAGTGGACGCGTTGACGGACGTGAGACCCAATGATGCGACCGTCAGGTCGGCCAAGCTGAGCGAGAGCGTATTCGCAGCCCCGCTCTTGAACCCGACCTGCACGCTGAAGCTGATCGATGTCCCGCTCAACAAGGCCTGCCCGTTGAATTCGGTCACTTGGGCGATCCGATCGATTTCCGACCGTAAGTTGACGAACTCCCGATCGATATAGGACCGTTCGGTCGACCCTACGGTAGCGCTCGCCGATTGAGCGGAAAGCTCACGCAGCCGAGCCAGGATCGAACCGATCTGTGCCGCTCCGCCGTCGGCAATCTGCGTCAAGCTGATGCCATCGGCCGAATTCCGCACCGCCTGATTGATGCTACGGATGTGGGCTCGCAAGGTCTCTGATAGACCAAGGCCAGCGGCATCATCCGCAGCTCTCGTGATCCGAAGGCCGGATGACAGCCGTTCAACCGAGCGGGTCAGGCCTAGGGTGTTGATCGACAGATTGCGCTGAGCCGCGATAGACGCGGGGTTGTTGTTGACGACAAGTGACATCGTCTTTCCTCCTTGGAACTAGAACGGGAACCCTTTTTCGCTTCCGACATCCGTGCAGAAGCCGCATTGCCTTACGCCGCAAGTGGCGTGCCTGTCTTATCGGCTGATTGAAGTGGGACTTGAGCCTCTGGAGCAATTGACGGTGAAAGGGGTTGTTCGGCAACGGAAACTAACGAACAATGCGGTTTCAGAATGCAAGTCGTGGCAAAATTTCATATTCGAGGAGATCAGCCATGCGCACGGTATCGCGGAGGTGTCTGGCTTCTAGGAGTCTTTCTATCCATCCTGCAATCACCCGTACACCTGAATCAGCTGCTGGATCATGAGGACTGTTTTCCATTAACTCCAAGACATCGGCCACCTGACCCAACCAGCGATCCAGTGGGGCAAACTCTTGAATATCCAAGCGCAGACGGCTGACCAGCCAGTTTCCTTCCTGCACAATGTGTTCGCAATACCGGTTCATAGACCCACGGGCGGTTTCGATAATATCCCGCTGCGTAGCCGACGTCGCAACAAGATCGCTGAAACAGGTCGATGGTTGTTGAAGCAACTGTGGGTCAATGTCGCGGTCCGTAATTCGGCGATGGTCGAGCATCATGGTTGTCACGATACGTGACTGAGCATGAGCTCGCTCGCTCAGCTCGGCAAAAATGTCGCCCAGCGTAGCTTCTGCCGCCGCCACCCATTGATTATCATCTAATGTAATACGCATACGATGTCTCCTTGTCAAAACATGCAATCACGCTACCCGCTGCTCTGACTCGACTGAGCACGCATCCGGCTGGAAAGACAACCTTAGACTCGAATCATTTGCGATCGAACCAAAAAGATCTCGATTGATCGCAGCGACACGGGTCAACCAGGTTCGATACGCATCTGCTTGATGACGTGCAAGCCGATCCATTCCTTTGACATTGTCATTTTGAAGCTGTCTCAGAAAGGCAGCCGTGACCGGAGCTGTTCCTGAGTTACTCATACCGATCACAACTAACCGTTCCTGCTCAACTCCCTGCTCCCGCTGAAGCCGTTTCAGCTCTGGAAGGTTCATGGGTGTTCGACCAGCCAGACGAGCAATCTGGTCGGCTCTTTTGCAAGCCACTTCCAGAAGTGGAAGCAGGCGTCGCATCTGTCCCTCTACTTCCTTTGCGTCGGGAGGAGGCCCGTCGGGTGCAGGAAGATTGCTCCGGAGTCCGGTGTGCGCTTCATACCAATAGCGACGCCAATAGGCGGAGTACCACGCGATCAGAGGAGATTCAGTCCCTACTATCAACCGAAACACGCCCAACCGGTCTTCATCCACACCGGATGCATAAAGGCGTGCTCCTGAGACATACGATGGACAGGCTGTGTTCTTCAGGACATGAAGCAACAGATCCGCCACGAGCTCGGGCAAGATGCGATCTTTGCAAGTATGGTGGGCGCAGATCTGATCGAACCCACAAGGGGCGCAAGCTAGTTCCGGCTGCACCACCCAATGACCAGGGCCATACGGCCCGGTTTCCTGAAAATCGACATGTCCTACAGAAAGATTGATGACCGATGTTCCCGCCGCCACGCCGATATGCATGGGTCCTGTATCATTGGTCAGTAAGAGACGACTTTCTGCCAGCAGCGCGGCAAGCTGGCCTACGGTCGTACGGCCGACCATGTTCTTGACTTGGCACTGTCCTCCCCCCTCTTGGTAGGCCCGCATCACTTCGGCAATAGTCGCTTCCTCCTCGGCACTACCGATGAAGACAATGCCTCCTTGCCATTGTTTGCTCGCACGCGCCAATGCCACCCCAAAGAGATGCGGACGCCAGGCCTTGATGTTGTCACTTGCCCCGGCCTGAACGGCCACCCACTGAGTCGGACCAGTTAACGTCCGCCTGGCCCATGACCGATCTTCATGAGCAATCATGATTTGCAGCGGAGTAAACGACCCGGGGCCACTGCCCCCCAGCGCGTAGACATCCACGAGATTGAAGCGATTGAACCGGCGAAACTGATGAAAGTCGCAGAAATAAGCCATCCATGGATTGTCGACGATCAGACCGCCGTTCCACGCATTTCGCGCGCCGCGAATGTCCGGAGCTCCGATAAAGCCGGCCAACAGCGCGCTTGGCTGATTGAACGTTAGATTAATGATGCGATCGTACCGGCGCTCCACCAACGGCTTCACCCATGACGTCATGTCCCGATAAAGCGAGACTACATCTTTCACCGCCGCCCGGCTCTCGTCGATCAGTGTATGAAAATCGAATGCGATCACGTCTCGCAGACCTTTCAACAGCCCTGCCACAGGAGCAAACCGCCGATCCACGACAAGATCCACAGCAGCTCCAGGCCACTCCTCTTGCAGACGGCTCAAGAGTGCTCCCATCTGAACGAGATCACCCATTCGCGTGATATTGATGATCAAGACCTGTCGCGTCATAACAGATCCCTGGTTTCCGCTCGATAACTGTCGAGCATCAATACCAACAACTCTTCTCGCACAAGTTCACGTCCCGGTCCACGTGCCCTGATGTCGGCGGCAAGCTCCTTCAGTTCGACACGTTGGCCGGATTGGAACCGGCTCAGCAACGGTGAGAGCCCCGGCAGAGCCGCCGCTCGTTCTTGCAATTTGGCCGCCGACCGATCACCCCGCAAGATCGATCCGATCCGATCCGGCTGGTGCATGCCGACCGCTGTCAGCAAATCCTGGATGCGGTGTCGATAGGTATGTTCCCGTAACACTCTGCGGCGCGCCGCCTCCGCATGGTTATGCCGCCCTCCCTCGTCCTTAAGCCACGTTCGAATCATTTGCGGAACGTCTTCGGTCCGTCGGAACGACACCACTTCCTCGGGTGTAAAGAGATCAGGTAGAAGCGTTCTCTCATCGACCAGCTGGAAGGCGCCGCACGCTGCGAGTTCAAAGGTCCGAGGGTTGACGAAATCCGGATGCGCATCCAATCCCGTACCGGCGGAGGAGGAGTGCAGATTCAGGTTCACTGCAGTGGCGTTGAATACCCTCATGCAGGTCTCTGTGTCGATGCGGGACCCGTTTCGTTGGAGCACACCGGAGAGATCACCAGCCCCCTCCCATTCGTTCCCCCACAGCTTGAAGGTCCACTCATTCGACAGCCACTGAGGCAAGAGGCTCCGGCGATTGGCATACCCTGCCCCTACAAACGAGACATCGGCTCCATATTCCTGTTGCTCAGCGGCAGTAAGCGTCATCGGACGATGGACGGTAAGATCCGCCGCCATGGGAAGATAGTGAACCTGAGCCGCTCCCGCCCGCTTCAATGCCTCGATGCATTCCGTTTGTTGAATGACGAACCAGTAATCGTAGCCCGCCGCCAGTTGCTGCCAGTAGGTCAGATGTCGGTAATTTTCCACGAACCACATGGCCGTCAAAAACTTCTTCTTCCGCAGATGCTGTAGAACCGCCAGCGTCAACGGAGCTTGGGCAATGGCCAGCACCAGATCCGGAGGGTCCTCGGCAATGTGCGTGATCGTACCGAGACTCAATACTTCGGCGAAACGGCTTTGCAGGGCCAGGCGATGTCGATCTTCGCGAAAGGATCCGAAGGCCTGATAGCTCGCGTGATGAATACTATGGTCAAGCCAACTGACCCGATGTCCCAACTCACCCAAGGCTCGAACGACATAGCGGGCGATCGGGAGTGACCCTCCATAAATGGGACCAACGACGGCGACATGCAGTCGGCCTCCTGCTTTACCTGCCACGATCCGGCGCAAACTGTGTTCAAGTTGCTGATGTTCCTCGACATGCAATCGTGCCGCCGGTCCGTATGTAAAGAATCTCAGTGGTGCCGATTGTGACGCCAACCGTTCTGCCATTTCCTCCGGTGTACCAGTTATCCACAGAATGGTGTTGAGCCAAGATCCGAGCGGCCTAGCGCCGGCAGCATCCCTAAAAACCGATACGTCGGGCACAACCACTGCTAGGCGTGAGTCTGAAGGTTTGAGGAGAGCCAGCGCCTCCACCTGATAGAGCAGCCCAACCCCGAGAACAACCCCTACCTCCCCCGCTTTCCATTCTCGGAGCTGTTGCTCCGCCCAGACGTTAGCTTCTTTTCGAGGGTCGTAGGCACTATGAATCCACTGCCCTTGATAGGTGGCAGAAGGAGACCCTTCACGTGAGGCGGCGATCGTAAGGACGCCACCGCAACAATTTTTTATAGCTCCAATGAGTGCCGGAGAGGTCTGGCGGAGGTTCTCTAAGTTTTGATGTAGATACTCCACGGAATTCCTCATTATCCTGGAGAGAGCTGCAGACCTTGCCAGATCTGCTCCCGTTGAGGCGGTGCGCTCGGTTCATGCCCTGCCTCAACGTAGTAAGCACCCCACCGGTCTCGATGACTCGCCCACAGGGACCAGTTCTCGACGGAAATTGCGGCTTGCCCAGACAATAGCGCAATCGTCTCCTCGATCGGCCAGCGGGACGGTCGAATGAGCCCCTTTTCTTGTTCTCCATTTTCTGCTTGCCACACCCAATGGTTCGATCCATAGGGTCCCGTTTCATGAACTCGAGCTCTGGCAAAATACCAGCCGATCACCTGCGTCCCCGCGGCCGCCGCGAGATGAAGCGGACCGGTATCGGCCCCGATGACGACCCGACAGCGGGTGAGTAGAACGGCTAATTGGGGCAGTGACAGACGACCGGTCGTGTCCCAGACTCGACCCATGAGAGAAGGCGGAAGCGCTTCCTGCATCGACATGGCTCGCTCTTGTTCAAACTCATGTCCGACTAAGACGACGCGACTACGAGGGAACGCCTCGAGGCAGTCGGTAACCAGTCGGTCCCAGGCCGTGACCGGGACCAATCTCTCTTGGTCTCCCGCTCCAACGAGGAGAGCGATCCACGGCCCCTCAGATTGCCCGATTGGATCGAGATCGACAGGAAGCGAGACAGAGGGCACCTCGATCGGCATCAAACGATTGGGAGGGACCAGACCACACATTCCGCAAAACGCATCGGCCAAGTGGATGCGATTTGTTTCTCTGTCGGAAGCCACAGCTCGTACATACGTCGCCCAGGGTGACAATTGCTCGGTCAACGGCCCCCCGACGATGGTTCCGATGCTCTTTTTCGCGAGCAGAGCGCCAGCTAGGATCGCCCGAACATGCTGGTTCAGTACGAAGGCACAATCATAGAGTTCGTGCGTCACCGCACGAAGTTCGGCATCGGCTTCTCCAAGATGTTCAGGACGCAACTCTGTTTCCGCCTTCATCGCTCTTTGATTCCATGCGGTTCCATCCCATTTCACGACTCGAGAAATTCCAGGTAGCAACCGAGCGATGGGCTCCAATGAAGCAGGGCAAAGAAGGTCCACATGCCAATCCGGATAAGATTCCTTAAGAGACGTGATTGTCGGGATCGTCTGAACGAGATCGCCCAATCTAGCCAATTGGATGACGAGCACGCGCTGCAGCATCCGATTAGGAAGAAGCGGCTTCCATGGCAAGGACCGCTTCCCTCCCTATAATCGCCTGACCAAGTTGATCCAGGCCGTCGTAGTTCGGTGCTCGCTTCTTTAGCGCATCATATTCCTGACGAGCTTCCTCAATCTGCTCGCTTCGCAACAACACACTGGCAAATGCAAATCTGGTCGCGACATCGTCGGGTTTTCTCAGCACGTAAGCACGCAGCTGTTCGCCCAACTCTTGCCAACGGTTTTGTGCTGTGCCGGCACGAAGCAACCAATGGATCGCCTCAACATCATCAGGATGATCAGCCAGCACTTCTAAAAACCGCTCCCACGCTCCCTGGGTATAGGCCCTTCCCATCGCGGCCATGCCCATTCCCATGAGGCATTTCCTGCGATCGAATCCCTCCCGCATCGCTGAACCAAAGGCAATCTCTGCTTGCTCGTACTGTTCGCGCTGCATGCATAGGATACCCCGCATGAACAGGGCCTCCGCATGACTCGGCGAAGACGCAAGGAGGACCCGGAGATGTTCCTCTGCGCCAGCCCAGTTCTTCTGTTCGAGCAACGTACGGATTAACATGAGCCGCTCGGCCGGTGCATCAACCAACGCCAAGTAGCGCGAGAGAAACTGTGTACGACTATCCGACTCTTGCAGCCGCTCGGCCACCATCGCGCCCCAGGACAGCACAAACTGATCGTTCGGCCAATCGTTCACCAGCCGTAGTTCACGTGTTACACCTCCCCAATCTTTCTTGAGCGCAGCGGTTTGCGCCGCCGCCACATGCGTCCAGGAGGCTCCATCCTTGATATCTTCCACCAACACAATATCGCCGCCCAGTAGCCCATTGCGGAAGATGCGTTTTAATTTGTAGCCGTCCACATAGAAATGTCGGTCCTCGTCGGCTGCCCACCATTGCGCCCCCCAGCGATCCAAGAATCGAGCGGCATTCGCATTTTCGTGCTCCTTTCGCCCAGGAGTTTGGCTTTCGAGATGAACGACGACGCTTCGGGGTTGATAGACAACCAAATGGCCGAGCTCTCTCACTTTCAGACACAGATCCGCATCTTCGAATCCGTTTACATATCCTTCGTCGAACCCTCCCGCTTCCTCGAACAAGAGTCGCCGGATCAGCAGACAGGCGGCCGTGACGATCTGGAATTCTCGCCGTTGGTTCACGGCGGGATGGTTACCAGCGAAGGATTTGTAAATATGGTAAGGCAATCGATGCTCCAGGTCGCGAACGACGCCGGCATGTTGAACCGTCCCATCGGGATACAAGAGCTTGCTGCCGACAATGCCTACTTCCGGATGGGCGTCCACTTCGGACACCAGCGAGGAAAGCCAGCCAGGCTGTGGGATCGTATCGTTGTTCAGGAACACCAGGTATTTTCCGCGTGCCGCACATGCTCCTTGGTTGCAGGCCTTGGCGAACCCTAAATTCTCTTTATTCAGAATAAGCTGCACATCTCCGCCTAACGTGGACAACCAATCCCGAGTGCCGTCGGTTGAACCGTTATCGACGAGAATCACCTCGAACGAGATATCGGTCGTGTTGGCGGCTAGCGCCGTCAGACATTGCCTGGTCAGTTCACCCCTGTTCCATGTCGGAATGATGATGGAACACGTGAAGGCCTTTGGACACGGCTGCGCATACAGCTTTTCAAGGTGACGCTGCTGGCCTTCCCGTACGCCGGCGATGAGCTCTGCGTAGGGCGCATACTTGCGGTAGATGAGCTCCGTCGTGCGCCGATAGGTTTCTCTTGTCGCGCTTGTCATGGACGTGCCGTCACTTCGCCAAGTAAACTCGGCCGTCGTCACCGGCAGATGCTTGAACGGGAACCGGGTCGCCATCCTGATCCAGAGATCCCAATCCTCATGGGCGAAAAGCGATTCGTCGAAGAAGCCTATCTCCTCCAAACACTGCCGTGCATGCATGACACACAACACAGGGAAATAGTTGCTGACCAGCAGATCGGCCGGACTGAAGTCGTACGAATACGGAACATCGCGACCGGACTCGACATACACGCCGTCGATCTGCCGTTCATGCACTCGCCAGGCATCAGTGTACGCAACGCGGCATTCATGGCGATCCAAATAGCCGACAAGCGTTTCTAGATGAGTCGGAAGGTACCGATCGTCGTCATCGAGATAGGCGATATAGGTACCCTTCGCCGCACGGAGTCCGCTATTGCGGGCTGCCGCCAAGCCGCGATTTCGATCGTGAGTAAGCGTCGTGATGCGATGTCGGTCAGCACAGGCGGCGATGACGAACCCGACGTCGCAGCCCGCGTCGTTGACGACAATGACTTCGAAGTCCTGAAATGTTTGGGCGGCTAGGCTCTCAAGAGCCGTCCGGAGGCGATCGGGGCGGTTATACGTCGGAACGATGACGGATACTTTGGGGGCGCGCGTAAAAGGAATCGGGGCCGGATTGGTAGTCCGCTGACAGGCCCACACTTGATAAATAGGGAGCAGGTTCATGGAGCGCAAGTCGGCGGGCGTCGGAGCCGGGACGAACCGAAGATTCGGGACTTCGACATGGACACGCTCGAGCCCCAGCTCCGAGAATCCCTGCGATGCGAACAGCGTACGTAATTGGTCTTCGGTGACCCAGTCTTCCACCGGCTGATTCGGCGGCGCGATCGTCTTCCACCGTTCCCACATTTCGCCCCGTGGCGTCGTAAGAATGAGGTAGCCGTCGGGTGTGAGCAGCTGAGCCAGTTGTGCAAGGAAGGTTTCTTTTTGTCCATGCGGGACATGCTCGATGACTTCCGAAGTCAGGACGACATCGTAGGGCGTAAAGTCCGGCCGCCTTAAGATACTCTCTACCGTCCCTGCCTCAAACCGAAGATGCGGAAACAGCTTGCGTGCCCATTCAATCACCCCAGCAACCGGCTCAATGCCCTCACACGTCCCGTATGCTGCGGCAAGGTTGGTGAGCCAGCCTCGACCGCACCCGACATCCACCATCCTGAGCTGTTTGCCCTTCTCCTGTTGCTGGACGCGGCGCAGGATATGCTCCAAGAAGGCTGCAATCTTGCTCCAGCGGGCGGCTTCATCTGCATTCGGTTCAGGCGTGGACCAGTACGGCGCCTTGACGAACAAATTGACGTAGAAATTGTCGCTGTCCATCGATTCCTCGCGCATAAGATCCTTATCCCCCCAAACGTCACCTACCGCGCATGCACCGGTTGGTTGCTCTGCGGAAACGGGTTGGATGCCGTAGTCCGGATCCTTCCCGGACGCAATCCATTCAAGCACCTGCTGCATGCGCCGTTCTGCCGTGTGATAGGTGAGAACCTTGCGCTGCCCGCCGGCCCCAATCGCATCGGCACGTTTCGGGTCCGATACAACGGACTCGATTCGTTCTGCGAGACTTTGGGGCGAATGAGCCGGGAACAACACGATTTCGCTATTATTCTGAAACAGTGCGTTCGTTTTTGGACGATCTGGAATCTCCCAGGAAATCACGGGACGCCCCACCGCCATGGCTTCAAAAACCCGACCACCAAAACAGCGCGTGAGTCCCGGAAGATTGACAATGGCACCGCAGCTTGAGAGTCCGTTGAGCCACTCTCGAAACTCTGCTTCGCGGACCGTCCTGAGCGCCTCCACATGTTTTTCCAAATCTTGCTCACCCACCAATGGCTGTTGGATCAATCGAGCGCGGATCGACGATTGAATCACATCAAATTGTTGCTGATTGGGTGTGAGTCGATCCGACGACCTGACCAACAGCATCCGGTCACGAAGGAGTGGATGATTGAGCCAGTGAGCACGATGTCCATAGAGCACCCCATGAAACACGGCTCGGTTGTCGATGGGTGGACGCTCTCCCTGAAAGACAAATCGCTTAGGTACGAATCCTGGCCACCACAATACCGGCTTCTGTCCTTGCGTCGCGAAATCAGAAGCATCGCGCTCATCACAGACTAATGCATGCGTCAGATATTCGAGCTGTCGAGCAAACACCTGCTCTCGTTGACGCAGTTCCGGAGCCCAAGCATAGTCTTCCTCCTCATACCGTAGAGACTCCATGACGAATCCGATACGAATCGGGGCTAACTCTGTTATCCATTCCAGAATTTGATGATCAAGCGGTGCATGCACAAGCCATATCCACACCTGATCGAAACGACGTCCCGCCAGAAACCGGCGCGCGTGATACAGCCATGATGCCGGAGATGAAGGTGCCACATCAGGACCGATCGGAACCGTCAGACAGCTCACGCCATTCGCGGCCAACCCTTCGCCAACTGCAAAACTGGCCCCGTAGGTCCACGGCCTTGCGGCTTTCCATGTTGGAAATTCGAGCTGGAGGAGTAACGCTTTCATCGACTTCTTATAGCCTGATCACGGAGTTCTGACTCATTGATTTTTCCGATCTGTCCCGTAAAACACTGCGGTCATAACCTACCGGCTGATTAGGGCAGCAGCATTTTCATGTCGCTCCTTGCGTGAAGGTCAGTGGAATCACTGAATCTCCTGGCGATGCAGGCGGCAACCGCATCGATGTTTGCTCCGGTCGAGTGACGACCCTGGACAGCCGCTGTTGAGTCATCCTATGGATGTGCGCGACTGTTCCATCTCCAAATCGCTCCCGCATCATGTGCTGATATCGGGCGTTGGAAAAATACGTCCGAAACGCCGCGTCCCGGAACCGCAACACATCGGCCGACGTGAGATGTCTCGTCGGCAAGGGGAAGCTGTCTGCCGCAAGCTGCGAGTACCCGGACCAGCGATCCGGCAGAGGCCAGCCTTCCGCCAAAGCCTGACGATAGAGGGCGGAGCCCGGATAGGCCATGGTGCAATAAAAGTTGGCATACTCTGCGTTAAGGTCCTGTGCAAACGACAGAGTCGCCTGCATACTGGTCAGATCGTCATCCGGAAGACCGAACATATAGTTCGCCGCAACATAGGTTCCTGCCTTTCGAACCCGTTCGACGGTGGTGAAGATGTCGTCTTGGCCATACCCCTTCTCGACCGCATCACGAACCCGCTCATTAGCGGATTCTATGCCGAACGCCAGCCACTTGATCCCCGCCCGTCTCATGACATCCGCCGTATCATCGCGCACCGTATCCACCCTCGCGTAGGCCCAGATGTTCAGATCGTACCGTCTGTCAATCAATCCGCGGCAGATTGCAAGAACGTGCTTGCGATTGAGGACGAACATCTCGTCCGCGAACTTGAAATTGCGGACTCCGTAATTCTTCACTAACCGGTCGATCTCCGCCAAAACCGTCTGCGGGCTCCAATACCGATAGCTATTGAGACCTTCTCTCATGTTGAGCGCCTGCTCTCCTCGTTTGAACGGAGCTTGAATGCAGCAAAATGAGCAATGAAAGGGACACCCCAGTGTCGTGTACAGAGCGACGTAGGGTTGTCGAAGATCGAGATCGTCGAAGCAATGCCAATTATGGGCCCGATAGCGACGCATGGGGAACAGATCCCAGGCGATGCCAGACAGTTCCGTATCCAAAGATTCGACTAATCGAGCAGGTGCCGACCGACTCACCCTATCTCCATCCCAGTACCATAGGTCTCGGACCCGTTGAACATCAGGTTGCGCATTGTCGCGCAATGCCTCGATCAGCTCGGCCACCGTGATCGGCCCTTCCCCGCCACAAACATAATCCGCTTCTTCTTCCCGCAGTGTTCGCTCCGGAAGTGCGGCGACATGCCCTCCCACAAGAAGAATGGTCGTCGACGGGTCCACGTTCTTGATCGCTGAGCATGTGGCTCCGGCCGCCGGCATGACTTGGGTTGAAGCCGATGGATTGTGACCGTAGACGACGATCGCCACCAAGATCGGTTTCATGGATTGGATACGGACGGCCACCTCTTCCGGAGATAAATCTTCAGCATTGGCGTCAATGAGCGCAACGGAATACCCTTTATTGCGGACATAGGTGGCAATCAGTCCCGCCCACACCGGCGGCTCGATCGCCGCTAAATCGTCACCGAGTCCCTGGTACGCAAGGGCCCGATGACCAGGGTTGACGATGACGAGGTCTAACTTCATGCCGTCCTTTTCAAAAGGGGCCCTTGAACCGCTCTTCGTAGCAGTAAAACGATTCTTGGCTCAGGTCGATTGAATCCAAATCCAGCAACCGCTCCACCGCTCGGATAATCTGCACGGCCGATGGGTAAAACAGATTTTCCAACGGTCGGGTCGTGGGACAGGGCACGGGCGCAAACCCAACCCGTTCGATCGGTTTTCTCAAGGCACCGAAACAACGATGAGCGAGGCGCGCAGCCAGCTCTGCTGAGAACCCGGCATAGAGCCAATCGTAATCGGCAATAAGACAGTGCCCGGTCTTCGCGATCGAGGCCGCGACGATTCCTTCATCCAAAGGAGCAACGGTGCGCATATCGATCACTTCGATGTTGATACTGTGCCGCTCCAAGACTTCGGCGGCCTTCATCGCTTCAATCGTCATCCAAGATGTGCAGGCCACCGTCGCATCACTTCCTGCCCGGACTACGGCAGGACCCGGCAACGGGGGCACGTACTCTTCGTTCACCCTACCCTCGATGTCATACAGCCATCGGTGTTCCAGGAGGATCACGGGATTGTCGTCACGGATGGCTGCGCGTAACATGCTGTAGGCGTCTTGCGGCGAGGTCGGAAGCCCCACCTTGATGCCGGGAAAGTGACCGAATAGACCGTGCAAGGATTTGCTGTGCTGCGCACCCTGCCCCCAACCCCGGCCGATCACGGCTCGAATCACAAGCGGCAGCCGGAGCGCACCGCCGCTCATGTACCGCAACGACGACATGACGTTGGCGATCTGATTCATGCCCAAGAGTAGAAAATCCGCTCGGATATGCACATGCACAGGCCGCAGTCCCGAGAGGGCCGCGCCGATCGCCACACCGGTCATGGCATCCTCGGACAGCGGAGTGCCGAAACACCGGGACGACCCGAATTTTTCGACGAGCCCCTGGGTACTGCCGAAAATGCGCTTGTGATCCGGCACATCGAGTCCGAATACGAAGACACGATGGTCCGCGTCCATTTCTTTCGCCGCCGCCAGCGCAAGGGCGTCACGATATGTCATGATCGTATTCATACCCATACATCCTCGTACAGCGCGGCCGCATCGGGGAACAGCCCCTCCTTGGCCGATCTCAGGCTGCGCTGTATTTGCGCATCTACCTCGGTTTCGATGATTCGCCGCTCGGAAGCGGTGCACCCCAACCTGTCGAGATGAGCGTAAAATCGGATGAGAGGGTCGAGGGCGTTCCGCTCCTCTTCACTGGGAGCCTGACGGTACCCGGCTGAAAAATCTTCGTTGACTCCAACATGCTCCAAGAAGCGGAAGTAACGGAGATGGAGAAATCCAGGCTGACTGCTCGATGCCATTTCCGCGTGCAATCTGTTGGTCGCCTCCATGACGGCGACCAGATCGCTGCCGTCGGCGGAGCCGACACAACAGCGAAATCCGCGAATGACGTCAGAGATGGATGAAAATCCTCTCCGTTCCGAGGCGGAAGCATGAATGGCCAGTCCATTGTCCTCGCAGACAAATAGAATATTGAGGCTGCGGTGGCAGGCAAAGTTCAGACTTTCCCAAAATGCTCCTTCTTCCATCGCACCATCTCCAAAGAACACCGCGACCGGTTGCCGCTCATTGCGATAGGCATGGGCCAAGGCCGCTCCAACAGCCAGTGGGATGGTAGTGGCCACTACGGCGGATGTTGCCAGCAGCCCCTGGTCCGGCGCGCATAGATGCATCGAACCGGCCTTTCCTCGCCCAAGCCCTCCCTCTTTTCCATAAAGTTCCGCAAAGAAGCGGTCGGTATCTTCCGTAAGAGCGAGATAGAGGGCATGGTTGCGGTACGTTCCGAACGCAGTGCGAGGATTCGGCAGACAATGGCATACGCCCACCGGAATCGCCTCTTGCCCAATTCCAAGATGCACGGGCGTTTTCATGTCGTTTTCATGGTAGACGGCCCGTACCGCCTCCTCAGCTCGGCGGATCAGCACAAGTTGTCGGTAGAGCTTTAAGCCTTCGCCCTTGCTCAACATGCTTCCCCTCCCACTGCGACCTCCTTGCTCTCCATGATTTTTCTTCGAAACTGCCCGAGCCTGTCCGGTGTCCCGATGTCGTACAACGGCGCCCCGCTGGCGAACCCATAGACTCCTATTGGAATCAGTCGGGGAAGCCAATCCGTCTCCAGCGAGCAGGGCCGGAATCGAGGAATCAAAGCGACCGCAGACCGGTTGAACACATAAATACCGGCGTTGCAGGCATCGTCCGATCGCTTTTCTCTTTTTTCGTCGAGTGCGCTGATGCGATGTCGCGGGTCCATCGTGACAATGCCAACATCACGGCGATGATCGGGGGGAGCCAGCGTTACCGTGGCGCAGCCCTTGTGCTCGGAATGAAAGGCCAGTAGGCGGGCCACATCGACTTCACACATGGAATCTCCATTGGCCACCACAATCGGATCGCTCGTCATCCACTGAGCCGCATGGGCAATGGCTCCTGCCGTTCCCTGGGGTACGGCTTCTTTCGAAAAGACCAAATCGAACAGACACGGATGATCGGCATACCACACCTCGAACTGGTGCCCCAAATGACCTGTGCACAGGATCACTCGCCTGATTCCTTGCCGGAGGAACGGGTCAAGAACCAGATCGATAAAAGGCCGAGACCCGATCATGGCTAGAGACTTCGGTCGATCGCTCAGAACCGGCCGCAATCGGGTTCCTTGCCCTCCACAGAGGACAAAAAGATCCGGCACACCTGTCATGCCGACATTCATGCGACCTTCCCTATCGTCTGTGGCTGGGTCAGTGTTTGCCGTTCGTCTGACCACAGCGCATCCCGATGCAGAGGGGACTCCGGCTGATAGAACACGATTTGGCTTCCCGATCCTTCCAATCGGAAAGGGACTTGCAACAGCCCCGGTAATGCGGCATTGATCCTTGGGTGTAGATCAGGCCTCGCAAAGAGGAGCATGAACCCCCCACCACCGGCGCCGAGCAGTTTCCCTCCAAGTGCGCCGGCGTTCCGCGCCGCCTCATAGATTTGGTCGATCAAGGGCGTGGTGATCTTTGAGGTCAGGCTGCGTTTGATCATCCAGGCTTCATGTAACAATTCACCGAACTCGGCAAGATCACGGTCGCTGGTGAGGATGGACACACCTTCCTGCACCATTTGCAGCATGGCGAACAATTCCACACGGCGTTGCTTGATGAGCGAGATCTGATCTTTGGCGATCTCGGACGCGGTACGGGAGAACCCCGTGAAGTACAAGAGAAGGTGTTCTTGAAATTGTTTTAAGCGCTCAGGTTGTATGATTAACGGCTGGTAGCCGATTTCTCCAGTCGGCGCAAAGGTCAGCCTACACAATCCGCCATAGGCCGCCAGAGTTTGATCTTGAGACCCCACCGCTTCTTGCAAGATCTGCTGTTCAACATGGATGGCTTCGTGGGCCAGTTCAGATTTTGTCGGCATCCGATGCTGAAGCGCATAGAGCGCATGCAGCAACCCGACCGTAAACGACGAGCTGGAACCCAGGCCCGTCCGGGCAGGAAGATCCCCGTCGTGATGTATTTCAAGCCCCTCCGACATGTTGAGATACCGGAGAACCCCCCGTACAGCAGGATGTTCGATGTCGGCGTTAGTCTTGGCATGTTCAATCTTGGAATAGGCAATGCGCGTCTTGTGATCAAAAAATGGCGGAAGGTACCGGCAGCTAATGTAGCAGTACTTGTCAATGGTCGTGGCCAAGACCGTCCCGCCGTGTTCCCGGAACCAGACGGGATAGTCGGTGCCCCCGCCGAAGAATGAGATGCGGAACGGAGTGCGGCTGATGATCATCTGGACGCTCCCATCCGGTTACACATTGCCATAGACCGTCCCGCGCACGATGGTGTAGCACTTGATCAACTCCCGGATCCCTCGCCCCAGTGACCAATCGGGTCGAAATCCGGTCGAGAAAATCCGCTCATTCGATACGATATAGTCGCGTTTGTCGGGGTCTTCTCCTATAGGAGCCTCAAAAAACACGAATTGCGGTACGATGCGCTGGATTTCCTCGCACAGTTCAAGTTTGGACAGATTGGCGTCATCCAGGCCGACGTTGTACGGCCGGTCTTTCATCGACTCAAACTGCTCGATGGAATGCAAAAAGACCTTCACGACGTCGCGGATATGGATGTAGTTGCGCTTACACTGTCCCTCGAACACCACCACGGCACGGTCGTTGACGGCGCGCCACACGAAATCGTTGACGAGCAGATCCATTCGCATCCTGGGCGAGGCTCCGAATACGGTCGCCAGACGAAGCGTCACCGCGTTTCCGCGATCCAGTACGGCCTGTTCGGCCTTCACCTTCGTCTCGCCATAGACGCTGATCGGCCTCAACGGCGACTCTTCGGTACAGGGAACTCCCGGTTGTCCGATGCCGTAGCCGCTGTTGGTGACGGGAAACACGATGCGTTGGTTCAGCGATGAGAGCTTGCACAACATCTGGACGGCTTCAAGATTGACGGTATAAGCCCCGATTCTGTCGCGATGACAGAGCGGAGCGCCGACCAAAGCCGCGAGCGGGATGATGATGTCGGCCTCGCGCAGCAACTCCGTCACGATGCGTTCGTCCCGACAATCCCCTCGTACGACACGGAACGCGTCGGAGGAGCAACAGTCCAACAGGCTGTTCTGTCGATAAAGAAAATTGTCGAGGACGGTGATGCGATAGCCTCGGTCAAGGAGCTGCCGGCAGAGAACCGAACCGATGTAGCCGGCGCCCCCGGTTACCAGCACATGTGCGATTGTCGCGGCCATACGTGGATCATTCCTTATGGGCGAGCGCGCCGCGCCAGGGCGTGGCCCCTACGATTTCGGCTCCGGACGCACGCTGTACGAACCAATGCACGGTCTCCATCAACCCTTTCCTAAGATCGGTAAACTGAAACGCCGGAAAGCGTGAGGCAAAACACGTGCTGTGTAAGCGTTTGATCAGCACGCCCTCCGGTTGGTTGTGATCGAAGAAAATCGGTCCGGTGTACTCCATGACGCCCGCAATGGCTTCGGCGAGCGACCGGATAGTGATGCCTAAGTCCGCCGCTATAATCGTGGTGGTGGACTCTGGAGGGCGTTCGATGGCAGCCAGCGCCACGCGCGCGACATCTCGCGCAAAGACAAATTGCCGCACCGCCCGGCCGCTGCCCCATACGACGTACGGTGCCCCCGTCGTCTTGGCACGCCAACATCGTTGGATCAGTGATCCGACGACATGCGCATGCTCAGAGTCAAAGGAGTCGTGAGGTCCATACATGGTCACCGGCGTCAATGTCGTCCAGGCTAACCCCTCCTCGTTCGCCGCCATTCGCGTATGGAGATCCAGCATTCGCTTCGCGTGACCGTATCCGGCGCTGCCGCTATAGGGGAGCGCCGTCAGAAGGTCTTCTTCGGTTGTGGCGCGATCGGAAAACATGGGAAAGGCGCAACTCGAGAGGATACTCACCAACCTCGGAATCCTGAGCTCACGAGCGGCGGACAATACGGACAGGTTGATGAGCGCGTTGTTCTCAAAAAACCGACTGTTCTGCCCGGCGTTGGCCTTCACACCCCCCACCAGGCCGGCAAGATGCAGAAGCTTGCTCGGGCGGATCTCTTCGAGCAACGCCTTGGCCACATCAGGTCGGCGTAGGTCGCCATCCGCGCCGGTCAAAAATACAGCCTCGGGGCACAACTCCCTTACCGCCGATCCCAACAGGCCTGATCCTCCGGTCACTAACAGCGGTCCTGTCATGCAGCCTCCAAGACCGCCTGGGAGATGGCGGCAATATCATCAGTGGTCAACCCTGCGTGGTTAGGTAGAAAAAACCCGCAATGATGGATCCGATCGGCAACAGGAAAACTGGTCACCCCATACCGACTGGTCCAGAAGGGGTGAAGCCCCAGATTGCCGGCGGAAAAAATGCGGGTCTCGATGCCGTGCTGGACCAGGTTCTTCACGATGTGCCGACGCTGCTCCCGAGAATCGGCGATCAACCCGACCGAAATGCTCGCCACCCGACTGCCGGCAGGGGGCCGCTGCACGTAGAAGTGTGCACCCAGACGCTCGATATATCGGGCATGGTTGCATCGCCGTTGTTCCGTCATCCAGTCCAGTTTTTCGAGCTGGCCGATTCCGAGAAACGCGTTGATATCGGTCGACCGGAGGTTGAATCCCGGCTCGTAAAATACGAAGGGGGAATGGAAATCGTCGATCAGGTGTTGGGTGACCAACGCATGATGCGTTGCGGGATCCAGATCCTTGCTCCATCCATGGCTCCGAAGCATGAGAAGAAGATCGGCGAGCGATTGATCGTCCGTGGAGACCATGCCTCCTTCGACCGTCGACATTTGGTGCCCGAAGTAGAATGAGAAACTCGCCAGATCTCCGAACGACCCGACCTTACGGCCCTCGTAGCTGGCTCCGATCGCCGCGCAAGCATCTTCCATCAGAATAAACCCGTACCGCTCTCTCAGTGCCAGCAGCTCCCGCATCTTATGAGGAACACCGAGGACCTGAACCAGCATGACCGTCTGAGCGTGGTGTTGCTTCAGCAGTGTTTCAAGATGGTTCAGGTCAAGACCGAACGTCTCGGGGTCGGCCTCACACATGATGGGCTCGAATCCGAATTGGATGGCCGGTGCAATCGAGGTGACCCATCCGACACTGGGAACGATGACTTTCTTATTGTGCAACCGCCCGGAGACAAGCAGCGCGTAGTACATCAAGAGATTGGCCGACGATCCGGAATTGCAGAACACGGAGGAGGAGCGAGATAACCACCTTGACCAACGCGTCTCAAAGTCACACGTGAGAACCCCCTTGGTCAATCGGGGATACGTGCGAAGCCATTCGATCAATCGGTCAATGTCGTGGCGGTCGATCGTATCGTAGGCGAGACACCACCGAGGATTGAGCTCATGCCGCGTTGCACCAAGACCATCCATGGTCTTCGCTTCCTCCTCAGTCAAACGTCACTGCTCAGGTCGGAAGAGGAACTTCAAGATATGTGCCATTGCCGTCGCTCGATTATCGCGCCTAGACCGGAGCTTCTCGGAATAATTCGGCAGAATTTGCCGATCAGCGCGGAACGGAAGTCCTACCGAGGATCGTGGGGATCGGTGGTCACCACGGCGGCTGAGCGCTGGACTTCTGTGTCCATTGCTCGATCGCCTGTCGTACGGATCCACCCCAACCTCGATATTCGATATATTCCAGTTCGTTGAATTTGAATTCTATGCCGAGCCACTCGCCACTGTACCGCACATCGGTATTCTTCACGACGCCCGTCAGATTCGTAACATGTCCTAACCCTGGCAGCTCGAACTCCAGACGGACCGTCGTCCCTGGACGCAGCCAGACCGGTCTTCGCACGAGCACTACACTGCATCCGCTCTCGCTGAGGTCCTTCAACAAACCGCCGAAATAGCGGCTGGTAGGCAGCACGGATTCTGCCGCGTTATTCTGCTCCGCCTGCATCAACAAGATCGGCTCGCTTGCAGGCACGCGGAGATGTTTCCGCAGATGCATTTCTTCGACCGCCTTGGGATAGGCGACGAAGAGCAGCGGCACCGGCGAGGTCATTAGATCACGTATTTCACTGCGATAACCGACCAGCTTGCCGTCATGAAGATAACTGACGGTGCACGGCGTGCCTCCGGCAATCAGCTGATCATGACCGAGCTGAAGCGGCCATTCGCAGACAAGCCATGCATGATCCTTCCAGCCGAGAAGCGTCGTGCCGTACATGACCTTCCGCTGATCGAGCGCAAGGGAAATTTTCAGAGGGAGTCCGACCGATAAAAATGATGCCGCGGGTGGAACAGACACGACAATCTCATTCATACCCATCGCTCCGGAATAATCACCCGACACCAACCGACTCTGATGATCCCTATCGGAATGTCACGGATAGATCTTGAGGGTGAACAGAAAGGCTGTACGACAGCGGATCAGGACTGATTTCAACGCAGCACGATCCACAGACAATGATCAAGTTCCGCGCATGCTTCGCCGATAACATCCCTGGAGTTTCTCTTCTTCCGTCGGACACGTCCGACCGGAGTCCCTTCTGATCTGGAGTCCAAGAGCGTATGGCGATAAAACGAATCTCGATCGAGCAGCTCATTCCCGGCATGTTCGTTACAGAAATGGATGTCCCGTGGTACCGAACCCCATTCCTCTCCCATAAGCGACTCATCAAGGACCCGCACACCATCCAACTCATGAAGCAACATGGGATCAGGATGGTGACGATCGATACCGGCAAAGGATCCGATCTCCCATCGGAACTCCCAACGGATACGCAGCACACGGCAAGCCCAAGTCCTCCCCATCCGGATGTCTTCGCTCAGCCAAATCAAACGGTCGAACGTGCGTCTGAGACAAAACCCGACGATCATTCCGTCACCGTGATCTACGCACAGGCTCAAGAAGCGGTTGAGCGCATCTTCGAGGATCTTGAGCGAGGGATTCCTCCGTCTCCTGAAACCACCAAAGCCATCGTGTCGAATGTGCTGGAGCAAGTCCTCAGCGATCGCGCCGCAATGGCCACTCAAGTCGCCATTCAGAAAATTAAGCAGTTCGACCGTTCCCTGACGGCTCACGCGCTGGACACCTGCATCTTGTCGCTCGTGGTGGCGATCGAGAGCGGGTTGGATCAACCGACGCAAGAACTGGTCGGCATGGGAGCGCTGCTCCATGATACGGGGTATGTCCGCCTCCCGCGCAACCTGGTTCGCAAGCGCGAGGAATGCAGCGGACAGGATAAGACCCTCCTCGAACAGCATTGCAAGCTGGGGGTCGCACTACTCTCCGAACATCCTGGCATGCACGAGGAGGTCTTACGCATCGTCAAGGAGCATCATGAGCGGGCCGATGGCAGTGGATTTCCTGCCCATCTGGCCAATGATCAGATTTCACGCCTCGCCCAGATTGTCGGCATCGTTGATCTTTATGACAGCATGGTGAGTCGGCGCGGAGCACGTCCGGCTATGATTCCACACGATGCCGTTCGTCAGCTCTTCTTGGCCGGGGAACAAGGACACTTCGAAAAGTCTCTTGTGGAGCTCATGATTCGGAGCATCGGAGTCTACCCAGTCGGGAGCCTTGTCAGGCTTAACACCGGTGAACAGGCGGTCGTGGTCGGAGTCAACCCTCGGCAACGACTCAAACCCCTGGTAAAGGTCACGACCGACCCCCAGGGAGGCGCGTATACGACGCCGATTGAGGTGGATCTCGCTACACCTTCCCCCGACCACACAGTTCGAACCGTGCTGCGTGTCCTAGACCCGGCTCGAGAACGTGTCAACATCGGCATACACTTGGACCAAGCCCTCTCGCGAGCCGCGTGATGAAGTCGCCTGGACGGAAACGCAGACGCTACCGACATCGACTTGGAGCCTCGCTTTCTTCGGCTCTCTCAGACCTCGATCTTCTCGAAGGGCTTCCGCTGGCCACCCTGATCCTCGACGCCGATCTCACCGTATTGGCCGTCAATCGGGAAAGCCAACGGTTGCTGGGGCCACGCTTTCCATTCTCCACCGTCCGATCTTTTCCAGCCCTATGGTCGATGCTCACCCAGTCCGACACAACGACGCTTACGGCGCAACTCAATGGAGTGCTGAAAAGCCGCCGTCCGACTTCTGTGACACACCGTCTTTTACGGAAGGTACCCCATCCCATTCCAGTGGAATTGACATGCGCACCCAGTACGTTCATGGGAGAGACCGTACTGATGATCAGCATTCGAGATTTGTCCCGTGAACGGGAATTGGAGCAGGACCGCGATCGATTGGTCGCGATCGCCGAGGAAAGTCCTTTACCGATGATCGAACTGGACCGGCATATGAATCTGTTGTATGCCAATCCGGCGATGATCTCCCTCCTCACTCGGTTTGGATACAGTCTCGAAGGATTTCCCAACGTGGCTCCGAGTCGGCTTCCGGAGGTCGTGCAGAACTGTCTCTCCACTGGTCGCGCGATTCATGGCGAAGAGATCGTGCTCGCGGACGCCAGTTTCTCGTGGACCTTCTGTCCGGTTCTTACCCATGGCGTCGTGCGAGGCTATGCCACCGACATGACGAGCGTCTATAAGGCCCAGCAAGCGCTCCAGCTGTCGGCAGACCAACTCCGCCAAAACAACCGCCGGCTCGACCAGGCTCTTGAGGAGGCAAAGGAATCCGCGCGCATCAAGACGGCGTTTCTGGCGACCGTCAGCCATGAGCTCCGAACTCCCATGAACGGCGTGATCGGCATGACGAGCCTGTTGATGGAGACCTCCTTGACGCCGGAACAACTGTCGTACGCAGAAACCATTCGGCAATGCGGCGAAGCTCTCCTGCAGCTGATCAACGACGTGCTCGAATGCAGCAAGATCGAGGCAGGGAAGCTGGAACTGGAGCGCCTCGACTTCAATCTACGAACCACGGTGGAGCAGGTGTTGGCACAATTCGCCGAGCGGGCCGAGACGAAAGGGCTGGAACTGACCGGACTTGTCCACGCAGCGGTTCCGACGGCGCTCAAAGGTGACCCAGGCCGCCTCCGTCAGGTCCTCACCAATCTGGTGGCCAACGCGGTCAAGTTCACCGACCAGGGCGAGGTGACCCTGCAGGCCTACCTCGAAGAAGACCTGCCGGACACGGCCGTCATCCGCTTCGAAGTCACGGACAGCGGCATCGGTATCCATCCGAATACTCAGGCCAAACTGTTCCGTCCGTTTGTGCAGGCGGATAGCTCTACAACGAGAAAATACGGCGGGACGGGTCTGGGTTTGTCAATTTCAAAGCAACTGGTGGAATTGATGGGTGGACGGATCGGCGTGCGCAGCGCCGAGGGGCAGGGCAGCACCTTTTGGTGCACCGCGCGCTTTCAGAAACAGTCGAATTCTCCCCGTGCGATTCTTCCGACCGGAGACCTCACAGGAAAACGTGTCTTGATCGTCGACGACAACGAATCGAATCGTTTGATTCTCCACCACTTGGTATCGGGCTGGGGAATGGTTGACGACCTCGCAGAGGATGCCGAATCGGCTTTAGACCGCATCGTGGAAGCGAAGCAGCAGGGAGTGTCGTACGATCTCGCAATCTTGGACGTCATCATGCCGGGAAAGGACGGGTTGCAACTTGCACGAGAGCTGCAAAGTCACCCGACTGGATCCGAGATTCGTCTCGTCGTGATGACCTCGATGCTGCAACGGGGCCATGCAGAACAGGCCCGCCAAGCCGGCGCAATGGGCTACTTTCCGAAACCAGTCCGTCATGACGAATTACGCGAGTGCCTCCGAACGGTGCTCGGCCTGTCTCAGGACCAAGCGCCCAAGGACGTCCAGACACGCTCCGTCGTGCCTCAACTGGTCACCAGGCATACAGTCGCGGAGAACGTACAACATTCGCGCATCCTGATCGTCGAAGACAACATCGTCAACCAGAAGCTCGTCGTACGGATGGTCGAAAAACTGGGCTATAAACCGGACGTCGTTGAAAACGGCCAAGAGGCGCTGACTGCGCTCGCCAAGGGAGACTATGCCGTCATCCTGATGGATTGTCAGATGCCCGTCATGGATGGATTTGAGGCCACCCGATGCATTCGGGAGCGTGAAGCATCCGGAACTGTTTCGGATTCCGGGTCTCAGGTTCCAGGTCCAGAATCTCATCATTCAAACGACTCACGCGAAACCTCCCATTCGAAACTGGAAGCCCGCCGACATATCCCGATCATCGCGGTTACCGCTAATGCGATGCAGGGCGATCGCGAGCGCTGCCTGGCGGCTGGGATGGACGATTACCTCGCCAAGCCGATCAAGCTCGACGAATTGCGGAACGCGCTGGCACGCTGGGTATCCACCCCGCCCGATGTGGTAGTGTCCGAGAAGCAAAAGCCGACTCCCACGACGGCCGACCCGACCAGAGGAATCTTTGATCCCGCCAAAATGTACCAGAACATCGGCGGCGACAGCGAATTGTTCGCTCAACTCGTTTGCCTCTTTCTCGATCGTCACCAAGCCATGCTCACCGACATCAGAACGGCGCTGGCCGATGCCGACGCAATCGCTGTCGAGCGCTTGGCGCACACTTTCAAAGGCACCGCCGGAAATCTCTGCGCCTCCGAGGTGGCCCTCACCGCCGGCCGTCTCGAAGCCGTCGGCCGCCTGAACGCACTCCACGACGCCCCTCCCGTCTACGCGCAGCTCGAACTCGAAGTCGCACGACTCGTCCGTGTCCTTGAATCCTACCGGGAGGGATATCAGCCCATCACCCAAGCAGCCGCGTAGATCCCCCTAGCATATAAAGGCCTTTGGAGAGAGAAGGCCGTCGCCGAAGATGAGGCGGTTGTCGAACAAGTCATGATCGCTGACACGGTGTGCAGCATGGTAGGACCTCTCTTGTTTTGAGGCCATTGTCTTGTCTGATCTTGTTACTCGGCTTTGAGAGCTTTGCCAATTTCCACAAGCCAGGTGCGTACCTCGTTGTTGGTATCGATCTTGGTCAGGAAATCCGGTGTCATCCTTGATGTGAACTCGTTGCCCAAGCAGCTCTTTGCCTTTGAAACCTTTTTGGCGAGCTTCTCATGGTCTGCGGTAACTTCCGCCCATGCATGATTGCTCTCGCTTGCTTCACGAACAGCCTGGGCGAATAGGGTTGGCACGTCCTCAAATGTCTGGCCAGTACCAGCATATGCTGAATATTCGCGTTTGATGACATCTGGATGAATGTAGTTTTCCAGCTCTTTTCTGTCTGTTGTCCAGACGGTGCAGTTCGCTCGTTGCTTCAGTTCTTCAGCAATCGCATGGTACTTTGGCTTCTCTGGCGGCTGGGTATCCCTGTCCATCAGGTAGAATTCTGGCCGATTAAACCCTTTGAGTCTTGAGACCCAGAGATCCAAGTTATTTCCATCCAGCGGAACAAAAACTAGCGTTCTTTCCTCCTCGGCTTTGCCAAGGTCCGGCAGCATGTCCCCTGCTTGGTTTAGTGTCCGCGATATTTCAGTGAGAAACGTAATATCGTGTCTACCTTCAACACCGACGAAGACTTTGATTTTGTGATCAGGCAGAACGCCGAGGGAGTCGGTGATCTCCGAAAGAGTCGCCTCGTCATGTCCATGGTGCACGTCGGGTCTTCCGCTCCTCTGAGTCACGAAACGAAGGGAGTTCTGTGGAAATCGACGAGCCAAGACTGGGGTATGCGTTGTCAGAAATACCTGGCGGCCGTCCCTGTTTGACAAGTCCTGTATTGCATCAACAAGCATTTTTTGGTTGTGAGGATGCTGACTGGTTTCAGGCTCCTCGATAGCATAGATGACATTAGCTCCCTTGCCTTCTGCTTCCTGCTCCGCCCTCGCACGGAAAAAGTTCAGCAGCACAAGCCTTCGGGTGCCACTACCACGTTAATTGATGGGGATATCGTCATCTCCAGCGAGGCTAACGGAGACTAGGCTATCCCAATTCTTGTTTGTTACCCTTGAGCTCAACTGCTTTGCCAATTCAGGGTTCATTTCAGCAATCTTCTCAACCGGCCTGTTGGCAATTTCTTGGAGTTCTTGCTTCACCCTTTCAGCGATAGCGCTGAGCGTGGCTTCTTGTGATTTGATAGCTTCTTTGATGGCCGACTTCATTGGGTCTTGCGCTTCAGAATCCTGGTCCGTACTGGACCGATCCGATTTGAACAGCGCGAAGACCGGTAAGTGTCTCTTCAACTGGTCCCAGATTCTTTCTGCAGCCTCAGACTTGAACTCGATTTCAACTGGTCGGCAGTGTAAACCCGGGGCATGAGCCCAGATGGCGCGTCGGAGGGCGGTGTTAACTGTCTGGTTCACCGCAGTGACATCAACTCCCAGGTCTTTCGCCCTCTGCTTCAGTTTGGCATTCGTAAGGACCAGCAGGTCATTGTATTTGTCAGTGGTCGGATGGTTCGCCCGCGCAAACACGCTCGCAGCTTTTACCTTCCCTGAACCTCTACAGTTAAAGACCTTCACAATCTCAAGGTTGCCATCTTGGTTCAAGAGGTGTTCAGCTGCCAAATCGGTGGGGTACTGTTCATCAATCACCAGCTGAGCTGGAAGGTCATCAAAGACGCATGTAATGCTGACCTTTTGATCTACTGCGTGAACGCACAGGTCGTCCTGCTCAGGAACGCCGTCATTCAGGAAGATATTCATGGCATCAAGTAGCGAAGATTTCCCGGAATCGTTTTTGCCGATGAAAACAACGAGATCATCGAGATCGACGGTGGTCTTGTCCTTGAAACAGCGGAAGTTCGATACTTTTACTTGAACGAGTCGCACCCTGGCGTCACCTAAGGACCGCTTAACGAAATTACTTTTCTATCGTGTCTTCACCTTCGGTTGTCGGCGGATTCAAGGCCCTTAGCTCTAAGCCTTCGATCTCTTGAATGGTCTTCCCTGCTATTCCCTGTAAGTCTCCATACATCCCCGCCGTGGCCTGCATCACTCGGTCAATCTGCTCTTCTCGCTTTGCCCATTGTTTGATGATCGCCTTCTTTTCTTTATCGAGGTCTTCCTGCATGGTGGAGAAGGCTTCGACGATCGCCTCGACTCGATGACGGAAGCGTGGTCCGGTCAGGTATTGGTAGATCATCTCCATTTTGGTCTGTTGCCCCTCTGACGCTTGGCGGGCGCATCCGACTTCGATGAGCGTATGACGCAGAGTATGAGCTAACG
>JBBIKN010000012.1:0-9405 GCA_037445435.1 Nitrospira sp.
AGTCAGTGCCTGCACACAAGTGCGTTGGGCCTAATGTCGGACAGGCTCCTAGGCCAAGCTCTCTTGTTTCGACAGACAGCTGAAAAGGAAATGGTGGAGTCGGAGGGATCAGGTATATCCGGCAACGATGTTCTTCTCGTTTCACTAAACGGTTTGCCGATTCAAATTCATCCGCAATGTCTTCGTTGCCCCACCATTCACGGAGTTGTGACCCTTCCCCGTCAAAGACAGCGTGCCACCGCCAAAGGTCTCCAGTTCTTTGCATCCTCGTTTGTTGAACTCGACGACATACGTCAACGCCGCAGGCACCGCGACCTGGTTCTCATGACTCGGAGTCGTCTTGGTTTCCTGCGGTTCAATATCGAACTTTTTCTCTTCCACTCTCTCGCCTAACTCGCACTTGAATTGGACATGGCCGGTCAGGGCAGCATCTGTCACCCCGCTGTCCTGATCTCCTACCCTCAGCGTCACCACATATTGATCGCTCGCCGCCACCTCGACCGTTTGCCAGTCCTGCACAATATCCTTTCCCTCTTTGGTCACCACGTTGTAGGTCTGCCAGGTGAGAACCGGCGGGGAAGCATCGGAGCCTGGGGTTGTAACCATCGGCACCGGTTTAACACACCCAGCTGACAAAAGGCTGAGCAGGCTTACAGTCAACATGAACATCGAGACAGTGACACGACCTAATTTCATGAAAGACTCCTATGATTGGTTGCAAGGCAAAAGTTTGACATTGGGAAAATCTGCGAACACCCAATTGTTTTTGAGGGTGTGGAAGATGGTATTGAGCAATGTTCTGGCAGTGGCGATAATCGCCTTGCCGGTGCCCCGTCGGATTTTGATGTTGGCGTAGAACCCACGCAGATACGGGCTGTACCGGATCGCGACCAGGGTGCATTGCACGAGCGTGGTGCGGGCCAGTTTGTTGCCTCGCTTGGTGATGTGCCCGCTGGTGCTGGTGTCGTTGGACTGGCTGACACGCGGGACGATGCCGAAGTAGGCGGCCAGCTTCCCGGTGTTTTTAAAATCTGCGATCGCGCCAATATGCGTCAACATCACGGCCACCGAGAGCGGCCCGATCCCCTTGATGGAGATCAGGTTGTCATAGCCCGGCAACGTTTTGGCAAAGGCCGCGATCTCTTTTTCCAGCCGTTTGATGTTGCGGTGCAGGCCCTGCAGCTGGTCGTCGATCACCGCCAGCTCCGCGCATTCCAGCGGGCTCCAGGTGTGCCCAGCCACTTCCCGCGTAAACCCGGCCTGGCTGGTCAGCACCTCACGCCTGATCTTCAACCCGTGGCGCACGAACAGGCCATGCACCTTGCCCAGGAGCGAGACGCGCAGCTTCACCAGCTGATCCCGCGTGGTGATGAGCGACGCCAGTTGCACGTGTGCGTCGCTTTTGACGCGCGCTTCGGGCAACATGTCTTTGGACAGAAACAAGGCGATGGCTCGCGCATCATGCTTGTCTGTCTTCTTGACGGACCGGCGGATCACTTCGAACTGCCACGGGGCAATCACGACCACACGCGAGACGTGCGGTTCGACCGTCTTGCAGAAATACGCGGCGTTGCCCGTCGCCTCCAGGGCGACCTCATCCCCCGCGTGCAAACCGTGGAGAAACTGCTCCAACCCACCGCCCTGCAATGGCCAGGTGCGGATCGTCTCGCGCCCGTCGGCGTGCAAATAACAGCACGTGAAGCTATTGGTGTGGAGGTCGATCCCGAGATACCGTTTCATCAGCAAGTCCTTTCGGTATGAATGAGATGAGTGGATGAATCCGGGGCAGATGCATCAGGCGGATGGCTCCACACTCCTATTCGAGATCACCGCACGGGATACGTGCGGGCCTCACGGCGGCCATTCGGTAGACAGGGCGAGTAGTCTCCTTTACGAGATCACCCGCCGTGTACGGTCTCGACGGGGCCTCAACACAACATACGCCCTGCAACCTATCTACCCTGAAGAGCACTGTCCCCAGTCCACCTCGCGGTGGCAACTCAAGTCATACCGTCTCCTTTCTTGGCCGGGCCTCGGCCCGGTGGGTTTGGTCACCCGAAAGGTTGCCACCGCCCTTTTCCTATTTCCACACTTGCTGTTTATACCTCCATCCTTTCGACGTCGAGGTCCATCGGGACGGGGGTGACAAGGCAGCCTTCCGCTACAACACCTGAACAATAAAACACTTCAGATACCGCGTCTCTGGCATGCTGGCGAGGATGGGATGGTCGGCGCTTTGGCCCCGTTGTTCGATCAGTCGGATATCCAGCGAGACCCGCGCAGACAACGCAATCAAACAGATTCAGGTAGGGGATGAAATTGTAAATTGACCACGTTTCCATCTATTGGTATGCTTAGTGAAAAATGGTGGAGGTTTCTATGCCTGTCTCCCAAATTTCATCAAAGGGGCAGATTCTCATTCCTCGGCAACTTCGGCGCAAGCTGGGGTTTAAAGCAGGAGGGAAGGTCCAGTTGATTGAAGAGGGTGGCCGCTTGGTTATTACGCCGGCTGCTGACGACCCCATTGCTGCCGCTACCGGTTTTCTCACGGGCAAGTTCTCCTTGGCGGACGATCTCCGCCGCGAACATCAAGAGGAGAAGCGTCGTGAGCAAAAAACTCGTTCTCGATAGTTTCGCGCTGGTCAGCCTGTTTCATAAGGAGCCGGGGTGGGAGAAAGTTCGAGCTGCGTTGTATGAACAACAACGAGCCGGCACGAAGGCCTTTCTGAACTGGATCAACTGGGGCGAGTTCTTCTACATCGTCAAACGCAAAGTCGGGGCAGTTCAAGCCGCGGAAGCGCTCCACCTTCTGGAACAATTGCCCGTCGAACTGGTGCCCATAGACCTACCGTTGGTGCGAGAGGCGGCAGAGATCAAAAGCCAGTATGCAGTCTCCTATGCTGATGCCTTTTGCATTGCTACCGCCCATCGTCTATCAGGAACCGTCTTAACGAGCGACCCTGAATTCCACGCTGTCGAACATCTGATCACTGTCCGATGGCTGACCAATTAACATAATGTTGTCGTTCTCCCCTACCTGATTGCATCAAGTCACACCGCACCTGACAGAAGCATGAAACGCGATGACTGTGAGTCAGCATCCCTGGAATGCTTTACAACACCTGCACGATGAAACACTTCAGATACCGCGTTTCCGGCATGCTGGCGAGGATAGGATGGTCGGAACTCTGACCCCGTTGTTCGATCAGTCGGATGTCCCGCTTGGCGTCACGGGCAGCGAGGCGGATACTGTTCCAGAGATCGGTCTCGGAAACAGGATGTGAACAGGAACAGGTCACGAGGAACCCTTCCGGCTTCAGCAGCTTCAACCCCAACAGATTGATGTCCTTGTACCCTGCCAGCGCGCCAGGCAAGGCCGGTTTGGTGCGCGCAAAGGCGGGAGGATCGAGAATCACGAGATCATAACGTCTGCTGGCCTTCACCAGCTTCCGCATCTCCTCAAATGCATCGGCTTGGCGATAGGTGCAGCGATCTTCGACGTGGTTCATTGCAGCATGGCGGCGAGCAATCTCCAGCGAGTCTTGGCTGACATCAAGACTCTCCACAGACCGCGCTCCGACCAGGGCTGCGTGAATCCCAAAGGCCCCGGTATGGCAGAAGACTTCCAGCACGTCGGCCCCTACTGACAACTTGGCCGCAGCTAGCCGATTCTCTCGTTGATCGCAGAACCAGCCGGTCTTCTGTCCTCGCTCGACATCGACGAGAAATTTTGCTGGCCCTTCTTGAATCTCAATGTGCGTCGGGCTACTGCCACGGAGAAACCCTCGTTCGAGCGGCAAACCTTCGAGTGGACGGCTCTTGGCGTCGTTCCGTATATAGATGCCCGATACGTTCAATTCCTTCATCAGCATATTAGCCAACAGCTCTTTTCGGCGATCCATCCCGACGGACAAGGTCTGCATCACCAGCAACTGATCGTACCGATCTACAATCAAGCCTGGTAGTCGATCCCCCTCTCCATAAATCAGGCGATAGGCGTTGGATTCCGTGACCACTCGCTGCCGTAGGCGGATCGCCTGCTGAAGTCTCCCCTGCCAGAAGACCTCGTCAATTGGTTCATCCCGGAACGTCAGCAAACGAACTCTGATCTTCGAAGTGGGGCTATAGAGGCCCCGCCCGTAGAATCGGCCATCGGCGGTGAGTACATCGATGACATCACCGGCTTCTGCCTGACCGCTGAGCGATCCAAGATGCCCGGCATAGAGCCAGAGATGGCGACTCTCTGCCCCACGTGAGGCCGTCAGCCGGACCTGTGCGGTGGGCGTTATCCCATATCCCATGCCATGTTGTATGATTCTATGAGTGAGTGGTCAAGTAGCGGCTGAGAACATCGCGCACCGCCCAGT
Organism: Nitrospira sp.; assembly: GCA_037445435.1. Classification (GTDB taxonomy): domain Bacteria; phylum Nitrospirota; class Nitrospiria; order Nitrospirales; family Nitrospiraceae; genus Nitrospira_D. The sequence continues at coordinate 4,368 of JBBIKN010000012.1, forward strand.
TGTTCTTGACGAACCGTCGTCAGTATGTTTTCCTGAAGTCGGAACAATTAAACGCACACCCATGAGCGACAAAGCGACGATCGGGTCAGCTGTCTTGAATCGCCTGCATCGACTGGGCGTCCGCCATATCTTCGGTATCCCCGGCGACTATGTTCTGTCCCTCTACCAACTGATCGAGGCCTCGCCGATCAAACACATCGGGACGACCAGGGAAGATTGTGCCGGGTTTGCGGCAGATGCCTATGCGCGGATCAACGGGATCGGAGCCGTGTGTGTCACCTATTGTGTCGGGGGGCTCAATACCGTTAATGCCATTGCCTGCGCCTATGCTGAGCGGTCGCCGGTCGTGCTATTGACCGGGTCACCGGGGCTGACCGAGCGGACTCGCACCCCCTATCTGCATCATATGGTTCGAGACTTCGCCACGCAGCGAGAAGTCTTTGAACGTATGACCGTGGCCGCGGTCACGCTCGAGGATCCCCTGACGGCAGAGCGAGAGATGGATCGAGCCTTTGCTGCCCTGCTGCGCTACCGCCGTCCCATTTATATCGAAATCCCGCGGGACATGGTCCATTGTCCATTGACCGGAGGCATGAAACCGTTCTGCATTGAGGATACGCCGAGCGACCCAGCCGCTTTGGAAGAGGCGATCAGCGAAGTACGGATCATGCTTGCCTCGGCCAAACGACCAGCCATGCTCGTCGGGGCGGAAGTCGGTCGGTTCGGGCTCCAGGACGACTTGGCCCGCCTGGTGGAGCGACTCAACATCCCCATTGCGTCGACGTTGCTCGGGAAATCGATCATTCGGGAGGATCATCCGCTCTATGTCGGCGTGTATGGAGGACTGATCGGACGAGAGCAAGTCCAGCAGTTCATCAACGATTCCGACTGCCTGTTGATCCTGGGCTCCATTCTGTCGGATGTGGAGGATCTGGATGCCACGTCGCCCTTACTCTCAGAGGGTCGCACCATCCACGCCACGGCCGACCGGGTCGCCATCAAGCACCATCGGTACGAATCGATCAAGTTTCAGGATTTTGTCCAAGGTCTCGTGCGATCGCCGCTTCCCTCCTTCTCTCATGCTCAGCGGCCGCTCCCGACCCGAACCGAACCGGCACCGTCAGCACCGAACTTGGATGCCGCAGTGACGTTGGAAGGATTGTTCCGCCATCTGGATACGGTGCTGACAGAAAAGACGGTCGTGATTGCGGACGTGGGTGAATCGCTCTTTGCCGCGGCGGATCTGCATGTTCGCCATCGATTCGAGTTTCTGTCGCCGGCCTATTACACGTCTATGGGATTTGCCGTTCCTGCCGCCTTAGGCGCCTCATTCGCCGACCCCAGTTTGCGACCGATCGTCCTGGTGGGAGATGGCGCCTTCCAGATGACCGGAACCGAATTGGCCAGCTGCGTCCGCTATGGACAAGCTCCGATCGTCATATTGTTGAATAACCGTGGCTATTCGACTGAGCGAGAGATTCTCGAAGGTCCCTTTAACGATGTGCACGAATGGCAGTATGACAAAGTGTGCGATCTGATTGGGGGTGGGCGAGGCTCGCGGGTCAGTACACAGAGAGAGTTCGAACAAAGCCTTGCCGCCGCGTTCGCCGACCCAAGCCAACTACATCTCCTCAATGTTCTCTTGAGCCCCACCGATCGATCGCCCGGCATGGTGCGATTGGCGAGACGGCTGGGGAAGAAGCTTTCGACGGACAAGCCATAGGGGAAACCCTCCACCTCTGCCTGCTTTTCCCTACATCTCCATAGGATATTTCCACTAGCTCCCCATAAATCTCGCACGAAGCGGTGAGAGTCTAGGGGTTTTGCCAATGACAGCGATGGTATACTCCCTGCACTCTTTTCCCTATTTTTGTCCGCAGCTGAGCCGGGGTATAATCAGATTCTTCTCGTCTCTCTGACTTTACGCGAGACCGGCGTTCAGCAATAATCAGTGATCCGCAGAGAGGTCCCTGTGTCTGACTTTTATCAAAATGGGGTCGTGACCGTTCTCCACCGTCTCGGCCAGTCCAATATCGAGCAGCTCGAGCAAGAGCTTGAGCGGTATGCAAAGATGACTCCGATCGCATTGGTTCTTCCATCGCTCTATGCGGAGTTGGAGCGCCCCGCGCTTAAACGGATCGTCGAGATCCTCAGCGACGTTCGATATATCAATGAAATCGTCGTTTCGTTAGATCAAGCCTCCGCATTGGAATTCAGACTGGCCAAGCAATTTTTTTCCCAACTCCCCCAGCGAGTCCGTGTCATTTGGAACGACGGAGCTCGAATACAGGCCATCTTAAATGTATTGGTCTCTCATGAAATCGACATCGGACATCAAGGCAAAGGACGCGGATGTTGGACGGCCTATGGCTATGTGCTGGCCCGCGGCCAAAGCCAGGTGATCGCCCTCCATGACTGCGACATTGTGAGTTACGATCGCCAGTACCTGGCTCGACTCTGTTACCCCGTCGCCAATCCGAACCTCGCCTACGAATTTTGCAAGGGGTATTACAGCCGAGTGACGGACCGCATGCACGGACGTGTGACGCGTCTTTTCATCACTCCGCTGGTCCGCAGTCTGCAGTTGCTGGTCGGGCCGCATCCCCTTCTCTCGTTTCTGGACAGTTTTCGATACCCGCTTGCCGGTGAATTCGCCATGGTGCGGGATCTGGCCTGGATCAACCGTATTCCCGGCGACTGGGGATTGGAGATCGGCATGCTGGCCGAGGTGTACCGCAATTGCGCACTCCGGCGGATCTGCCAGGCCGATATCGCCGATGCCTATGAGCACAAGCACCAAACGCTGTCGACACACAATCCGGATGCGGGCCTGTTGAAAATGTGCGTGGACATCACAAAATCTTTGTTCCGGAACTTGGCGAGCGAGGGGCTGGTCCTCTCGGAAAGCACACTCAAGACGTTGCGGGCCACGTATCTCCAAGCAGCGCAAGAAGCCATCAGTCGGTACGAAAATGACGCGGCGATCAATAGTTTGTTCTTTGATCGCCATGAAGAGCGGCGTGCCGTTGAAGTGTTTCTGCGCGGCATGACGTTGGCGACGGATAGTTTTCTGGGAGACCCCTTGGGTGTCCCCATGATTTCGAATTGGAGCCGCGTGACCCATGCCGTCCCCGATATCTTTCATCGGCTTATGGACGCCGTGGAACAAGACCATGCCTGGGATCCAGCAGCGGAAACACGGCAGCCTGTCTCATGAATACCAGCTTGATTCCACTCACTCCTGAAACCGAAGATCTGCTGGAAGCGGTACGGAGTGCCGACATTTTGGTCGGCATCCCCAGCTTCAACAATGCCGCGACCGTCGGCCACGTCGTTCGCGCGGTGGGAGCGGGACTGGCAAAATACTTCCACGGCCATCGTGCCGTCCTGGTGAACGCCGACGGTGGCTCTACCGACGACACCTCCGCCATCGTCGCCCATACCATGGTCGATCTGGAACCGCTCTTCATCAGCGATCGACAGAGCACGCTCCACCGGATTGTCACGCCCTACCATGGTATTCCGGGTAAGGGCAGCGCGTTTCGCACGATTTTCGAGGTTGCACGGCGGCTCAAAGTCAAAGCCTGTGCCGTCGTCGATTCGGATGTCCGCAGCATCACACCCGAGTGGATGGAACTGCTCCTTCATCCGATCATCAAAGAAGGCTACGATTACGTGGCCCCGTACTATCGACGCCACAAGTACGACGGGACCATCACTAACAGCATCGCCTATCCCCTGACCCGAGCCCTCTACGGGCAGGAAGTTCGTCAGCCGATCGGCGGAGATTTCGGATTCACCGGAGAACTGGCGCAACACTATCTCGAGAAACATGTCTGGGAGTCCGATGTGGCGCGCTTTGGGATCGACATTTGGATGACGACCGAGGCCATTACGAGCGGGGCGAAGGTGTGCCAGAGTTTTCTCGGGGCTAAGATTCATGATCCCAAGGACCCTGCCGCCGACCTGTCCTCCATGTTGCGACAGGTGGTGGGGGCCTTGTTCGCCTTGATGGAAGCCCATGCCCCCATCTGGATGTCAGTAACAGAATCGCGAAAGGTGCCACTCTTCGGCTTCCAATATGAGGTGGGAGTCGAGCCGGTCAACGTCAATGTCGAGCGGATGGTGGACTTGTTCCATCTCGGGCTGACGGACCTGCATGATATTTGGGGGCGCATGCTCTCTGAAGACGTATTGGATCAGCTATCCCGTCTTCGAGACGTCTCCTTACGGGATTTCCGCATTCCCGATTCCTTATGGGCCCAAATTATTTATGATGCCGCCCTCGCCCATCATCGGAGCGTACTTCCACAAGAGCATCTCTTGAAAGCCCTGACCCCTCTCTATTTGGGAAAGACCGCGTCTTTCGTGCTGGATAGCCAGGGACTGACGACAGCAGAAGCCGAGCACCTCATCGAAGCACTCTGCCGGACGTTCGAGAAACAGAAGGAATATCTCGTCGCACGTTGGCCTCAATATCATGATGCGCGGGAAGCCATCGGTACTGCTCGCGCGAGGCCTGAAAGGAGTCAGCCATGACTTCAAGCTGGGAACATACGTTACTCGGACCTGTCGCCGCTCTCGGCGAACGCGTCCTCACCATCCTTCCCAATGTCCTGGCCATGATGATTCTCTTGTTGGTCGGTCTGGGCGTCGCCTGGGGCATGGGGCACCTGACGGAACGACTGCTTCGCGTCATCGGCCTGGATCGTCTCTGCGATCGGATCGGGATCGCCGCAGCCCTACTGAGAGGAGGCATCAAATCCGATCCATCCTACATCATCGGCCGCATTACATACTGGTTGATCGTCATCTTCGCCACCACGGCGTCGTTGGGCGCGCTCGACGTGGCTCCGATCAATCAAGCGGCTCAGTCGCTCTTGTCCTATATTCCTCACTTGGTCACAGCCGCCGTCATCGGGATCATCGGCTACCTCGTTTCAAATTTTGTGTCGCAGGCTGTCCTGATCGCTGCTGTAAACGCGGGGTTGCCTCCGGCCCGCTGGATCGCTGCCGGAACACGTTGGGGCATCCAGCT
>JBBIKN010000012.1:9505-57116 GCA_037445435.1 Nitrospira sp.
CGGGGTTGCCTCCGGCCCGCTGGATCGCTGCCGGAACACGTTGGGGCATCCAGCTCTTGACGGTGGCGATGGCGCTCGAACAGTTGGGGATCGCTCAACACATCGTGGTCGTCGGATTCGGTATCACCTGGGGAGGTCTCGTGCTGGCCGCTGCCCTGGCGCTGGGGTTGGGGGGTAAGGATCTGGCGAAAGATTTTCTGGAGCGACGTCTGGCTGGACATTCTCGGTCGCAAGTCAACGAGGACTTACGACATCTCTAAACCTATGTCACGCTATATACTATTCACAGATCTGGACGGCTCTCTTTTAGACAACGACACGTATTCCTTTGACGAAGCCAGGCCGGCGCTCCATGCCCTTCGTTCAGAGAACATCCCGGTCATTCTCGTCTCTGGAAAAACTCGCGCGGAAATCGAACCGCTTCGAGAACGCCTCGATCATCACGATCCCTTCATCGTCGAGAATGGCGCGGCGGTGTTTGTGCCCCTCAATACGTTTGACTTTCCTTTGGAACGGTCGCGACGCCGCTCCAATTATCAGATTATCGAACTCGGCACGCCCTATGCGCTCCTCCGAGATGTGCTCCGACAAATCGAAGAAGCGGTGGGTACGCCCCTCAGAGGATTCGGCGACCTGTCGGTCGACGAAGTCATGGCGACCACTGGGCTCTCGCGAGAAGATGCACTGCGATCCATGCTTCGGGAATTCGATGAGCCGTTTTTAGTGAACGCCCCCCCCAAGTTGATCGAAGAAGTCTGCCGCCAAATCGTGACACGAGGTTTGAATTGGACAAGGGGCGGGCGTTTCTTTCATTTAACGGGAAACAACGACAAGGGTCGAGCCGCGGAAATTCTTCTCCGCTGTTACAAACGTCAGGGACGGCTCGCTAACTTACCGGATGACCTAGAAACCATCGGCATCGGCGATAGTCTGAACGACCTGCCTCTCTTACTGACGGTGGATCATCCGGTGTTGGTACAAAAACCAGACGGCTCTTACGACCCTGACATCAACCTGCCAAACCTCATTCGTGCCTCGGGCATCGGCCCTGCCGGCTGGAATCGTGCCGTCTTGGAATTATTACGGCAGACCTCGGAGGAAACATCACATGGGCGATCAGTCACATTCGGACGACTTGATCGCCCTCATCCATAGACATGTGGCCGTGCTAATCTTCAGCCGGATTAATGATGTGCAGTCCTGCAGTCTTTGACGCAGCCAACAGCTGGGTATCCGCACTGACGACCGTCAATCGCAACGGCTTCAGCTCCAATGCCAGTGCCAGATGCATGACCTGCGGCGATCGAAGGGACGGATACTCCAAAACCAATTCTTTCGTGGCCAGGTAGGTCTCCATCCTCGGCGCGATAAACTGGTAGAGTCCTGCCTTGGATTCGAGTTCGAACTTATAGAGAACCGAATAGCAATCATCCCGTGTAATCTGCCCCTCGTGAGCGCGTGCGCACAGAACCGAATAGAAATCCGTCACGGTCCATGTCGGGACGATCGCGACCTTCCCACGCTTCACCATCAGTTTGTTGACGATCCTGGTGCCCCGCTCCATGCTGTAGCGCTTGATGAGTGCGGTCGAGTCAAAATAGTAATATGGCATCCCCTTACACCCTCCCTTTCAGAATGATTTCCGCGAGCGGCCCTTGGAGCTTCGAGAGCCTATCTTGTAGTTCATCGAGCGGCACCTCTTCATACCCTTCTTTTCGCAACGTGTCGGCAAGATTCCCTCGATTGAAGGACGACGTGTCTTCCTTCAGTCGGTCGTTCAGCCGCCGCTTGGCCAGACGGCTTGAAATCTTTTGTCCTGCTTTGGTCAATCCTCGTCCTCTGCTGCGCGGAGCTCGACTAACGGATAGTTCGCCTGTCTTCTTCACGATTGATGCCTCCTCATGAAAGAACGTTCACTTCCCGCTCACCACTGATTCTTCTCGTGGGCAACTCGCCGGCATGGTAGCTGTCTCAGGCAGCGCGACCTCGCCGAAGATATGGGCGGCAATCGCCTTCGCAGCCTCCGCCGACAACTCTTGTTGCATCACACGCAGCGTCTTCGCCGTCGCTTCACGCTCCGTCAAGTGCCCTTCCCTTCCACCGTGCGCTATAGCTCCAATGACCCGCTGCGTCGCCGCCTCCACGACTTCAAAATCACTACACCACCGGACATACTTAAAATGTGGATCCCGCACCTCGATGGGGAACAGACGGACGGTGCCGCGAACAATCAATTCGGGGGAACTAACCTCTTCCCGTTCCGTCTCGGTGGTCACGTGAAGCCCTTCCCGGATCAATCCTTCTGCCAGCGCACGTCCCACCGGTTCGGCATGGTCACCGGTCACTTGTACCGCGAGCACCAGATTGGTGGCAAGAAATTGCTCTAACTCACCAGACAATTCGTTTACCTGATAGGTGGATGGGATGCCCTGCCCGCTGGTGCGAATCACTCGTAAATCCATGTTGTAGGCCTCACGTAGAACGAGATTTCTGCCGGCCCGCCGAAGAGCACGAACCTTGGCAAGTTTATTGGTCGCCTGCCGTGACTCGCCGACATCCGCGTCGATCGCCCGATCCAACGCCGATACCTTTTCCATTAACGCCGCTTCGGCTTGAGAACGATTCATGATGCCCAGAGCATAGTACACACGGCGATCCGAGTCGTACCACACATCGGCAATCCGGACGTTTTCAAGCACTTTGTCGGTCGATACTTTTGTCACGTTATCGATCGTGAGTCGTCGTTCGGCGTTGGAGACACCACGATTTTCCACCACCGAATACGATTCCCGGTCCTGAGCCCGCGCCGCAACTTCAGCCTTGAAGATGCGAGCCACCGCCGCATACGCTTGATCCTCCGCATTGCTTCGAGTGTCTGCTTGCCCGACCCCGGTCAGGTATTGAGTCGAGGGATATTCCGTGCTACGGCCATCGACCCAACCGGGCTTCCCTTTTCCTGTGAACCAGGTACAGGCAGTCGATACGGACACCATCAGCCACAGACACAGACAGAGACCGGCCACGATGCCTTGCCCGAAAGAAAACTCGCCAGCACACATCATTGCATCACACGCTGGATAATGAACATCGTCTGGCCTTCGGACAGCGCGATCGTGTGTCCGTCTTTCGCTGTCATCGCACCTTGCCCAGACGGTCGAATGGACAGGTCGTATTGGCCGGGCGGGACCCACGCCCGGGCCACGTGAATTTCATCTGGCAAGGTCTGCCAGCTTCGTTTGTCGGCTTCCTCAGATGCCACTGCCAATCCATGAGTCACGAGCCCGACCAACAGTCCGACCCAGGGAGCAGCATCTTTTCCAGCAGCATGTTGCGCTCCTATCATGGCTCCTTCCGCCATCCCAAACTTTGTGGCGGCACGTGCAAGCGCTTTTGTGGTGATTGCAGGCAAACGTTCAGCCAGACTCTTTTCTGCCAGGGCGGTAATATTCTGGGCGAGTTCCGAGCGTGCCGTGACCGAATAGCCAGCCGAATCGGTGAGCATCATGTTTTCAAATGCGACCCGAGTCTTTTGGGGAATCAATCGCGGAAGCGCGATACGGACCACCCGTCCGCTAAGTCCATAGAGCAGGCTGTCTGCTACCCGATCTCGCTGATAAGGCGACCGAAAGACGCCTCTATTCAGCAACACTAACTGTGCGGCATCAAGACTAATAGGTAAGTCCAACAACAGATCCTCTTTGCGCGGAGCGCGCCCATTATAGCTGATCATCACCACTTGGGCGAGCCGCTCTTGGGATAAAAGGGACCGCCACTCAACGTCCGGGAACGCTTGTCGATATCGGGCAAACTCGGTCGTTAAACTGAGCGCCTCTGCGGTGCGCAAAAGATCGGAGCGTAGAGACGGAGGAGAGGACATGTTTAACCACGCGCTCATGGATCCATAGGCTTCATAGGCATTGCGATAGGCGATGAATGCGTTATTGAGATCACCGGCCGCTTCGTACAGAATGCCGCTCAAATACCGAGCAAACCCGTCATTCCGGTACCTGTTGACATCCTTCACTCTGTCACTCAGCACATTTAGACGATGGTCGATCCGTCGCACCTCCACCAGGGCTTCCTGAATTTGTCCTAGAGCCGCATAGTTCAACGCGTTCACCACGTTGATCATCACGTGTTCATAGGCATCCCCTTCATACGGCAACATATTATCGTTGGTCAGAAATGCAGCGGTTTCCGCACGGATGGTTCTGGTGTAAAGCCGCTCGACCTCCTCTTCAGCTTGCTCCAATGCCGCACTGCTTTGTTGGTAGTGACCCGCTAACTGCAGCACCATTCCACGATCCATTGCATACAGTAAGCGCCCCTTTGCTCCATACTCTTTCTGGGCCTGCTCGACGATCGTCACGGCCCGCTGCGGATCACCGGCAAGGAGGCTTTGTTCAATGAGGAGATAGCGACTAGCGGAAGGACCACACCCGGTCGAAAGTACGAGTACGGCGAGAAGCGGCAGCAACGGAATCGGGGTGTCAACACCCCACCGCACAGAACCCCCGTGGGCAAAGCGTGGGAGGAATGGCTTCAACAGTGTCCACGGAAGCTAAAAGACGGTGCGTTTCTTTTCAACGACCTTCTTGATTTTCTTTTGCCCGTACCAGACTTTCGCATTGTTCTCCAAATCGATCATCTGAAGATCCACTTGGTAGAAGACGGCTTTGGTCCCATCGGCTTCATCGAGAATAGTGGCGATCGTCCCCTTCATCATGAAATCAGCACCAATCTCTTTTCCGGGGGCTTTCTGCGTCTCTTCACGTGCGTAGATGGCTTGTTCTTTTCGTTCGCTTCGGACCTCGTCACGCTCACCTTTGCCGGCCACGAACGTAACTTTCTGGGAATTGGTGAGCTCGCGTTCCAAATCCGTGATGAAGGTTTGCACGTTGATGTGTTCATGGCTGCTATTCAGGACCGTCCCCACGACGACGACGGGCTGACGCTGGTTCGCCCTTTCAAAATTCCCGAGCCACGGATATTGCAGCGCATCCTTGACCATCGCTTCGGCGACCATCCGAGAATCGGTGTCGTTCCACCGGCCGCTCAAATCAGTAACGACCCCGGCATCGACCCGAGTCACTTTTGTTTCATGTCCGCATCCTGCCACAGCGAAAGCGACACTCACCGCAACCACAGGCGAAAACCGAAACTTTCGGATCACAGCAACCCTCCGAAAAGAAGTAGCCGGTTCATTCCCACGGGACGTTCAATAACAGTTTAGTGAACGCCTCGCTTTTCCTCTTCCTTCTCCAACCGTTCAAACAGGCGATCCGCATTCCGCCGCACGAAGTCCCGTACTTGTGCATTCAACTCTCTGGCCTGTTCCAAGTTGTTCTTCATATCTTCTAGGCTCAACTTGGTCAACACATAATAGGTGTTGGTCTTCGGGTCCATGTACTGATCGATTTTTCGGACTCCGCTGAGCGTCGTCGTCGTAATGGTCTTGATGGCTCGCTCGACGTTCTGCTCTTCGGTATTCCTGGTGAAATCTCCGGCGGTCGTCGAGGCCGCGTAGTCTCTCATCAGATATCCTGTGTAGGTCTCAAATGTCTTGGCGATCTCGGCCCTCCCGCGATTTTCAGCCGTATCCCACGCGAGCGGCGCATTGCGGACCCCGGAGACTGCCCCCACTCCATAAAAAGCCTTGCTGTCTTTTTCATTAAAGGCTCCCGACCCCTTTTCAACCCATTTCGGAGGACCGCCGCAAGCCGCCAGTCCCATGATGATGGCAAGACCAGGACCGACCAGCCGTAAACGAATCGCGTGTGACCGGATCATACAATCCTCCTTGAGATGATAAGTATTTGTACCGTACGTAGAATGTCCCGCGAAAAAACGTTGGATTCATGCTAACATGGGTTCCTAGATCAGTCAACGCAACGCCCGCTTCGAGCGGCATCCACATAATGGAAGGGGGATCTGTGGCGGACATTCAGATTGACGGCGGCATCATTAGAATTCTGAATCTTGAGATCCAGGATCCCAAAGCTGCGGCGATCCTCTCCGCCTACCCCCAAGCACGTTGGGCGGAAATCACCCGTCGAGCGGTCAAGATCGGTCTTGGATACCTGAAAGGCGGCGAGAATAGTTAAGGCGTTGGAGTCCGATCGGCTTGGCTGACGGCTGCTTGGGCGCGAGCATGCGTGCCACCTAGTTCCAAGTACCGGCGAAACGCCTCCACTGACTTCGGCTGATCATTGAGGTGATCGGCATACAGCGTCCCCAAGGCGAAATAGACATCCGGGTAGGTGTTGTTCACACGCAGGGCTTGTCTGAGTGCGACCTCCGCCTCCAGAAAGTTACCGCGTTTTTCGTGAACCAATCCCAGGATATAAAACGAATCGGGATTCTCCGGTGCATATTTCGCTGCGAGGAGGCCGGTTGCCAATGCCTCGTCAAGATTTGGCACAACCTCCAATCGCATATAACTCTTGAGAATGTATGCATCGCCGTAAGTCGGATCGTAGCTGATCGCGCGATCCAGTCGCTCCAATGCCTCTTCTGCCGACTTTCCGTCCTGCAGGAGCGCAAAGGCCTGTTCATACTGCGCCTTCGCCGCCTGTTGCCGTTCAGCAGGAGTCTGTGGTCCAACGCCCAGTGTAAACGCCGACTTCCGCCCCTCGACCAACACCATGTCTCCATCGCCCTCGATCCGTAGGCTCGATGGATGTTGCGCACCATTGGAGGCCGCCTCGACCTGTCGTACGAGATAAGCCCCCAACTCAGAAGCCATGAGCCAGCTGTTTCCGTCCAGATCGGCAGCACCAGACAGTCCGAGCAATAATGTCTCAACGAAGCGACTGCCCTTTTCGAATCGGACGGAGGCCTCTCCTTTGCCTGCCGCACTGATGACCTGGACTGCACGCCGCTCCGTATCCGACTCTGGAGCCAACCGCCCTTCCAACGAAAGCCCAGGCGGCGCAGTGGTCTCCCATCCAAATACCGGCGCATCGAGAATCAGGAGCGTGTGCTTGGAAGCCGACCGCCTCGTGAATTCTTTTAAGTGCTCAACCGTGATCGACTTTGCTACGTTGTTGACTTGTGCGTCAAACGGCACAAGATACCCCCGATCCTGTCCTTCGGGGTCCTGCATGAACGCAGCGTGGCCCACGTAGAAAATAACGAGCCGGTCCATACGCCCGACTTTTCTGAGCAACGTGTCGTTCAACAGCTGATGGAGGTGCCGAGAACTTGCATCCCTATCGTAGAATTCGACCACCTCGTCGAACCCCAACCGCCGAAACGCTTCGGCAACCTTCTTGGCATCGCTGATCGCCCCTGGGATGGAGGGGGCCAACACGTAGTTTTCAATCCCGATCATGATCGCCCATGATTTGTAGTACAGGCCTTCCGGCTTTCCCCGTTGAGCTTCAGCAGTGGGCGCCACAACAATCGAGAAACCACCAAACACAAGGGCACTGAGCACGAACAGGTATAAGAATACAGGCAAAAGTTTTTTCCCAGAATGTGGTGAGCGGTTCATCGAGTGAGCCTATCGCCGACCCAGACAGGTGTCAAGAAACGGAATTGCCAAGACCAGCAGCGCCGAAATAGAGTGTTCTCAAATCAGCCGTATGGTTGCAGGTGTCCTCGACTTCCTCCATAATTACACGTTCCGATGGACCGTGCTGAGAAGGAGACCCTACAGCCATGAGCGAAAAAATTGAAACCTTGCTGAAGGAAAGTCGGACGTACCGTCCGACTGCCAAGACGATAGCCACCGCCTACATCAAGGACTACGAGACGGAGTACAAAAAATCCATCGTAGACCCCGAAGCATTTTGGAGCACTGCCGCCAAGGAGCTGGAGTGGTTCTCCCCTTGGGCGAAGATTCTGGAGTGGGATTATCCATGGGCGAAATGGTTTGTCGGCGCGCGATGCAACATCGCCTACAACTGCCTGGACCGCCACATCAAGACCTGGCGGAAGAATAAAGTTGCACTGATCTGGGTGGGGGAAGACGATCAGGAACGCATCTTCACCTATGCTGAACTGTACCGACAAGTGAACCGGTGCGCCAACGCCCTCAAAAAGCTCGGCCTCCAACAAGGTGATCGCGTCACCATTTATTTACCGAAGATACCGGAACAAGTCATCGCCATGCTGGCTTGCGCTAGGATCGGCGTGATTCATAGTGTCGTCTATTCGGGTTTCAGCGCCCCTGCCCTCGCCAGCCGTATCAACGATGCCGAGGCGAAGGCTGTGATCACGGCGGATGTCGGGTTCGACCGTGGCAAGGCTATCCCATTAAAGCCGGTCGTGGACGAGGCGCTGAAGACCTGCCCGACGATCGACCATGTGGTGGTCGTGCGCCGCCAAAGCCAGGATGCGCCCCTTTCCGCCCCAAAAGAGATTGACTGGAAGGAGTGGATCGAGCGTGAGCGACCAGTTTGCAAAGCAGAACAGCTGGATGCCGAGGCACCCCTCTATATTCTCTATACGTCCGGCACGACCGGCCGGCCGAAAGGCGTCGTCCATGTCCATGGAGGATACATGGTCGGCACTTATACGACGACAAAGTACGTGTTCGACCTGAAAGATGATGACGTGTATTTCTGCGTGGCCGATCCCGGATGGGTCACAGGTCACAGCTATATCGTCTACGGCCCTCTTCTCAATGGAGCTACGATTCTGACCGCGGAAGGAAAACCCGATTATCCCAATCCTGGACGCTGGTGGGATCTCATCGAGCGGTATGGAGTCTCGATTTTCTATACAACCCCGACCGCTATACGGTTGTTGATGCGCTGCGGCGAAGACTGGCCGAAGAAATTCGATCTCTCGACACTTCGTATTCTCGGGAGCGTCGGAGAACCCATCAACCCGGAAGCCTGGGAATGGTTTCATCGTGTGACCGGCGGGGATAAACCTATCATGGACACCTGGTGGCAGACAGAAACGGGAGCGATCCTAATCACTCCGCTTCCCACCGTCCCGCTGAAACCAGGCTCGGCCGCGCGCCCTTTTCTTGGCATCGAAGCCGATGTCGTCGATCGAGAGGGGAAAGGTCTTCCCGCCAATGCCGGCGGCTTTGCCGTCATCAAAAAACCCTGGCCTTCCATGATGCGCGCCATTTACAAGGACCCGGAGCGTTATAAGGCCTACTGGTCCATCATCCCCAATTGCTACACAGCCGGTGATGTCTGTCATAAGGATGCCGACGGCTATTTCTGGTTCATGGGCCGCGCGGATGACGTGATCAAAGTCGCGGGCAATCGGCTCGGTACCGCCGAAGTGGAAAGCGCATTGGTCAGCCACCCTGCCGTCGCGGAGGCTGCCGTCATCGGCAAACCGCATAAAACCGTCGGTGAGTCCATTAAAGCCTTTATCATCTTGAAACAGGGGGAACAGGAAAGCCCGGCGCTGATCAAGTCGATCAAGGATCAGGTCCTGAAAGAATTGGGCAAGATCGGCGTTCCATCGGAAATCGACATCGTATCGTCACTTCCCAAGACTCGGTCCGGGAAAATCATGCGCCGCGTCCTTAAAGCGAAAGAGCTTGGGCAAGACCCGGGCGATATTTCAACCATCGAGGAGTGACGGCATTGGGAAGGGGCGGGCGCAAACCGGGTGAGCCGATCTATTTGCGTCGGCACATGATTGCGCTCACCCTGGCAATTGTCCTCCCCCTGATCCTGTTGCAGCTGTATAAGATTTATGTGGGACCGCTGAGCTTCGATTTTCAGCTTGGAGTGGCGCTGTTCCTTTCCGTCATCCTCGGGCTTGCTCTTCACCTTGCCTACCGTTCGTCTGCTCGAAACGAACCATAGAAAGAACACGGAAGCAACGGAATATGTATGATTGCTGGAGATGGTGAATCGGGTAGGATATTGCAACGCACTTGCGAAAGGAAGTGACGCAATGACAGGAATCCAGTTTGTCACGGATGAGAAGGGGCACAAGATTGCCGTGCAGATCGACCTCAAGAAGCACGGGGCCATTTTGGAAGACTTTTGGGATGGATTGATTGGGGAATCTCGTCGCAAAGAGAAAGGTATTCCGCTCGAAAAGGTCAAAGCTGACCTGATCAAACATGGGCGGCTGCGTGGGTGAGTATTCTGTCGAGGTTAAGCCTGCCGCATGAAAGGAACTCGAGGCCTTACCGGATCCCGTACTTGCGCGAGTCGTTCGAAAACTCGAATCCTTGGCTGATGTCCCACGACCAGCAGGGTATAAGAAGCTGAAGGGGTACAAAGATCAGTGGCGGATTCGGATTGGAGACTGGCGGGTAGTATACATCATCAATGAAACAGTGAAGCTGGTGAGCGTCGTGCGGATCGCGCATCGGCGCGAGGTCTATGAATAGTTGGACAACCCACAACAAGGCTCTATGCTTCTCTCTCCATCCCCGCGTGATGGACTCCCCATCTCTAACTTAATCGACCCCAGTCTTTGCGCGCTGGAGCCATTGAATCGCACTTGACTCACGCTCCACACCAACACGGCGCACCGCTTCTGAAGACATTGAGAGGCTATTGGTAGCTCCGTGTCGGCGACTATCGCGTCGTGTTTAAGATCGAAGGAAAGGAGGTTTGGGTTCTAGGAATACAACATCGGAAGACAGTGTATGAAGATATCGTACAGAGACTTGGCAGATCACGTTAACCATCCGCGTGCACGATTCATGATCCGACCCCAGCCTTCGGTTCCACGCGCCGTCGCCTGGAACCGCTTGTTCTGTGTCATAGTTCTAGGATCTTAAAGTTACGACGATACCTGGTTACCTCGACGCACGTATCTCGATTGATCTCTTTGAATCCGCGTTTGAGCCGAAAGTACCACCGGTCAGGCTCCTTTAAGGAGCGAGAGATCCACACCATTCGCTTTTCTCCCGATACATGCGCTCTAGCGAGCAACTCATGGAAGGTAGCGATGGGGAACAGAAAGATGTCACCCTTGTAGCCGGTGTCGTGCGCAAGAACGTAAGCCAAATACAGGTCCTTCCGGGTGGAGTGAGTCTTGAATTCATCATGCTTGAAGAATCGCCATGACGTGACATCGAACATGGCTTGTTCCCATTTTCGCCCACATCGTAGAGCTTCCCGTACTTAACCTGGACCTCTTTGTAGATGACTTTGTCCGCTACTCGAGGGCGGAGTATGAAATCAACCTTGTCTACGTCGAGATAGCGCTGATACGGGTTCCATCCGGCCTCGAAGAATTCGAACTTCGCTAGTGTCTCCCCGAGGATTTCGTAGTGGCCGGCTTGCGCTTTCTGCTCGCGAGTTGCCATTGATGGCACCTAACGTCTGAATTCACCAGACTGCGCGGACTTTTGCACAGGTCCGGTGGAATGATGAGTTGAGTTGGGCCTATGAGGTCGTTGCTTGACTTCCCATTTCACTGCACTACCTCCCGTTAATTTCCCGAATCATAGATACAATCCCATATCGACTTAACAAACAGCCATCGCATGGTGCCAAGTCAAGCACCTATGTCTAAAGAGCGTCCCCCTCTCCCAGGCTTTCCTGGCGCACCAAGAGCCAACTTTTCCCTATACTACATCTTAACGCCCGCGCCGTCGGCTGCGGCCGCTTGTTAGCCCGTCTTCGGAAGCTTGGGATCACATGCCCTCATGTGCCTGAGAACCTCCAAGAACGCGTCAGACAACTCACGCCGCACGATGAAGGTCCCAAGTCCAACTTGCCAAGCAACACCAAGCGTCTCGTGCAGGGCTGGGTACGCGATCGGATCGTCTGTATCCCGATGCGCACTCGCTGGCTCCATTTTCGCCAGAGGGATCCTAAGACGAGCGAACTTTCGCTTCGTCGCCCCGATCTCCTCGATCACTTCCTTGTCCAGACCTTCGACCAGGGGCGCTCGCTGATGGATTGTGCGGACTACCTCGTACGCCCCGAGTACCCACAGGTACGAAAGAGTGAATCGGTCGTTCAATCGCAACGACTCGGGAAGATCTGCCTTGGCCGCCTGGGACAATTCGCCAAAGCGCGCATCCTCTTCGATCAAGTGACAGTCCAACCGCCCAAGCATCTGGATGGTGAAGGCCAGAAACTGCTCAAACCTAACCGCCGCGAAGGAGTTCGTTACCCAATCCGAATACCGGGCGTTCGTCATTGTCGTTGGTCGGGCTAACGACAGACCTGAGCGACGCGGGTGGCCCAGCACGCTCGAATTGCGAACCGGCGTCGCCTGCCCGCGTTCGCCCCAGTGATTTTGTTCACCGGCGTCATTACCTCATTTTCCTGCACCGGCGTCCTTGAGAAGTTGATCAGCCATCTGATTGGCGACTCTTGTGCTCACGCTCCCGCCAAGCACGAACCCTCGCTCATATTCGTGAGCCCAGATGGTCTTCTGCGTCTTGGTGTCAACTAACCGAAGCAGTCCCGTGCCTTGGTAGCCTGTTGTGCCCTCATAGAGGCGCTTCTCAACTCCAGCGGATCCAATCAATATCGCATCTGCGTGATCTGGGATTTCGACAATCTCGAACCTGCCTGAAGTGATGAGCCGAACTCGCAACTTTTCACGAACCAAGGACAAACCTTCTCCTCCTCCAAAGCTGCCCAGGTAAATTGACTTTATGCCTTCGAGAGCCCGCTGGTCTGGAGGAAGCGAGAGACGCTGGCTGGATGAAGCACAGCCAGTGAGAAATGAGATTGTGGCCACCAAAAAAAGGAACATAGTGAAAAAGAAACGTGTCATGGTGTTGCTAATGGGTCCTATGGTGGTGTTGAACCCTCGGGCCGCCGAACGGCCCCGCGGCTCACCGACAGGCACGGGTGCGGGGGCCGCGAAGCGCCGTCCGATCTATGTTAGGCCGATCCGCATAACACCAACGAACGTTCCCGCACCATGTTCCATCTATATACCTGTTTTCTAACGTTGC
Organism: Nitrospira sp.; assembly: GCA_037445435.1. Classification (GTDB taxonomy): domain Bacteria; phylum Nitrospirota; class Nitrospiria; order Nitrospirales; family Nitrospiraceae; genus Nitrospira_D. The sequence goes on from JBBIKN010000012.1 coordinate 22,362, forward strand.
AACCGTCTGACCGTTCTCCGCAAGTTCCTCTGTTGTGTTCAGGCTCTCTAAGGTCTTGGAGGCATCCCGATTCGCAAACATAGATCTATTTGCAGCTGATCTACAATCTCAATAATCCTTCACAAAGACGACCCTCCTGCGAGTTGATTCCCTTTCTGGAAGGTATAATTGCACACGTGTCGGAGACGTTTTCACTTCGATGGGAGTGAAGCAACCTTTCCCAGCTAAGCTGAGTTCCGTTAGCTTAGAGCCGAGGCGCTACCAATCAAATCAACCCGCGTTTCTGTAGGTAGTCTTTATCGATGCTGATGGTGGGTTTGGGCAGCTGGCTGCGTTCTTGAAGCAATCGCTCGACATATTTGCCGATGAGGTCCGATTCAAGGTTGACGCGGTCGTTCACCTGCTTAAGGCCAAGCGTCGTCACCTTGGCCGTGTGCGGGATGACGGCGACGGAAAACCCATGGTCGTTCACGTCATTGATCGTCAAGCTGATCCCATCAACAGTCACTGAGCCTTTCACTACACAGTACCGCAAAATATTCGAAGGTGCCTCGATCGTCAACATGATCGCGTTGGCTTCTTGATGTCGGTTACGGATCACGCCTACCCCATCTACATGGCCCGCGACAAGATGGCCGCCGATGCGTTCATTGAGCCTCATCGCTCGCTCGAGATTCACCGGTGTTCCCGTCGTGACGCTGCCGAGCGTCGTCACCGAGAGCGTTTCAGGCGAGACTTCCACGGAAAAGTCGCGCTCGCTCCTTGATACAACCGTCAGACAGATTCCATTCACGCTCACGCTGTCACCGATCTTCAGATCGCCCATCACCGTCGATGCCAGAATAGTGAGTCTGGTTCCCGCAAGCGTTTTTTTCAGGACAGTAATGGCGCCCATTTCTTCGACGATGCCGGAAAACATCAGTCTTTCCTCACGATGATCTGTTTCACCACATAGACGAACAGCACCATCAGCACCACAACGCCCAAACCGGCGAGTACGCCGATCACGAGGTTCTCGGTCGCGATCTCCCTCATCGTGCGCCAATTATATCGCAGCTACCTAACAGGATGTTGAAAAAGTCTTCCAGCTTCGTTCTCGCATCCCTCAGAGGCTCAACGTACGGCACAGAGTACGCTTCGCCTCTTCGCTCGCTGCGGCCTTGCTGGAAGTCCTTTTTGAACATCCCATAGGCAATTCAGATTCGGTCCGTGACTTCCAGGAGATCGAGATTTCGTGATCCTAAAAATAGCTTGTCAACAGCCTGCTACGTTCGCTTCACCGTCACCCAGAACACGGTCGCTGCGATGAGTTGCATCCCTGCAATGACGGCGAAGGCCATGGGATAGCTCAGGTTCGCAATCAGGAGACCGGCCAACAGAGGTCCGCTGGCGTGCCCGATATCCATGATCGTTCCCTGCATCCCCAGACCGGCTCCGAGCGTCTTAAACTCTGAACTGTCGGCGACCAGAGCGGAGGAAGAAGAAGACACGACCGCCTCACCGAACCCGAACCCAGCAGACAGCAGGAGCAAGACGGAGAACATCGACACGTGCGGGATACAAACAAAGGTTCCGGCGCAGATGACTAAGCCGAGGACGATCAGCGGCTGCCGTCCGATTCGATCTGAAACCCGTCCCATGATCGGCTTGGAAAAAAATGAGGTGAAGGCCTGCACGGTAAACAGTAGCCCCACCTCTCCTGGATTCAAACCGACCGACACACCATACAGCGGGAGAAACGCCATCAAGGCTCCGTTGGCAATCATCTTGGCGGCGTCGGTCACGCTGGTGATCAACACCTTGGTATTTTTCGCGACGGCGGCAAACCCTTTCCACATTTCGGACAGGACGACAGCCGTCCCCTGTTCCTTGCTCTGCGGCACCGAGACGTTAAGATGAAGGCTATAGAACAACACCATGCCAATGCAGCCGAAGATACCGGCGGCGGTGAATGCCGTAGAGAACCCTGCCGCATGGATGAGGTACCCTCCAAGAAACGGGCCTAACAGAGAGCCGGACTGCGTGCAGGCCGTATAGGTCCCAAGCGCCGCACCACGCCGTTCCCGGTAGAGCTCCGCTACAGTAGCCAGAGCGCTTGGGGCGAAGATAGCGGTGGCGAAACCATGCAGAAACCGTAGCGCCGTCAGTGCGTCCAAGTTCGTAATAAAGGGATAGAGAAATGGCGGCAGCCCGAACGCCACCACACCGATCCGCAGCAAGAACCGCCTTCCATAGATATCAGAGAGGGCGCCGGAAGGCAGTTTCAGCAAGACACCCGTCAAGGTCGAAACGGAGACGATCAGACCGATCCGTTCAGGGCTTGCGCCGAGCGATTCGGCGAACAAGGAGAGTGCGGGCATGCGCACCATGTTGTAGCTGATGAAGCTGAAGATGCCGACCGTGCAGATGAGCGCGAAGCTACGAGAGGTCGTCATGGGATCGATCGACCGTCCGAACGACCTTTGTCGCCGCTGTGCGGGCCGCTCAGCGCCTGTTGCAGGAACGCCACGTGATGTTCGGGTAAAGGCGGTGGCTTCGTCAGCTCAACCCTTACCTGGTTAGGATCCTGCCGCATCACTTTCCCCAATCGATCCACCGTCTCCACGCCTTTTTGCAGCCGGTTGGTTACAACTCGAGAAACCAACGGATGCAGGAGAGAAACCAACCCTGAAAGCAAACGATTATCCAACTTGGTGTACGCCACCAGTGTACTGTCCGTCGCTTCATTCCCGTTCGTCTCTCGGAGAGTACCCATCCTGAGAAAGACGACCGCTTTTCCTGTCACGTGAGGAAGCAACCGGCTTTCATGCGTTCCTTCAAGAAAGTAAATGCGGGACGCAGGATCCTCGTATACAAGTTCAACGATGCCCTTCGTCCCTTCGCCGTCGTCTCCCCAGAACCGGCCGGCGCCACGGACTTCCGACTGGTACAGACCAAGATGCAAACGACGGATCAACGTCGTAGTAAACGGAGGATGATCCAACAGATGCCGATACATCAATTCAGAGAGAGCGGTTCGGACCGGCCCTACTTTGCTCACAGTCGTAGGATGTTGGATGATGGCTTGCAATCTACATGTCCAGACGGGATCCACTCGTTCGACGGGGAATGTGAGCCCGGCATGCTCGGGGGACAACGTGCACGCTTCCGACCGGCCATATCCGACAGACAACAGAACCCCCATGCCGATCCAAACAATAAACATGTACGTCACAGGACTAGGCTGGAACCGCCATGTAGAGATCATGAAGCCGGCTTCGCGATGGCGATCGTGAGATGGACAGAAAAGAGTCGCTCGGGGTCTTGCCGTAGCCTGGCTTGTCTCAACAAGGTTTCGACCGACGGTGTGACGGTGCCTTCGAACGAAAGACGGCCGTTCGTCACCACCGTGAGCGGTTTGGAAAAATCGATCAACCGTTCATTCAGAAATACGCTATACCGCTGAACGTGCTCGGCCTTCACCTCGATATGATTGTGCCCGGCAATGGACACGTCAAGCCGGGCATACATCCGGCGTTTGATTCGTTCGTCGCGTTTGTCCACCAAATCTTCTGAAAAGGTCGCAATCGGATCGGTCGCATCGAGACGGACCCAGTTGAACGGGTGAAAGTGGCTGCCGTCACGCACGACGGTGAGATTTGTCGGCAACGGCTCACGACGCTGGCGATTGAACCAGACGACAAGGTCCGGCAACTCCTCCCGGGGAAAATAATGTCCTCCTGCCATGGGATGCTCACGTTGATGCTCGCGATAGACATATGGATATCCAAGCACGTCCAGCTCCCTGGCGATCGAGCGGCTCAGGTCAACCGGCATCACCTGATCTTTCTCTCCGTGGATGATATAGACCGGTGTGCTTCGAAGATTCGCTAAAAACGGCATCAGCACGTCGTCTAATCCACTCGCCATAGGAGCAATACCGGCAAACAACGGCGCGTGATGCATCCCGATCAGCCACGCTCCGATTCCGCCATTCGACATACCCGTGAGGAACACCCGGTCGGAGTCAATATGATATCGGCGCTCAGCTTGCCGGATCGTCTCCAGCACCAGCTCCTCGGCACGCCTCGTAAACCACGCACCCGAAGGATAGGTGGGACAAGCCAATACATAATCCTCTCCCAACCGTGATCGCCATCGCTCCAGATATTCTTCGCCGGTAAAACCAAACCCATGCAGACACACGACCAGCGCATGGGCTCTCGACGCTTGATAGGTCGGTGGGATAAACAGGGACAACCGATACGCCTGTCCTCGGATCACGATCTGCTCATCGGGAAGATTCCCCACGGGCTGGCTCTGATAGGTTCGTTCAGTCTTTAGGATATGAGAGACTGTTTCGACGGACGCGTTCTTGTCGGAGAGAATGCGCTGCAACAACTGATCGGCTTCATCACTGTCAGAGGCCTCAAGATACTGGAGTACGAGCGACGCAAGACTCTTGACGACCGGTGCCGGCACTTCTGCAACGCTGGAGTTCATTCCGCTACCCAGAACCACGGTCAAGCCGATGAGTCTTATCCAGCCGGTCACAGATCTCCTTCTACGACAAGATCGTTGCCGAGAGACCGTGTCACCATATGTCGTAACTTGACCGCACCTGTAAGCCGGGCGGGACTTTCTCCTCCGATGACACCCTTGGCATTCCGGCCGCCGAGCAGCAGCGGCGCTATGTAGAGACGAATATGATCGACCAACTTTGCCTTCAGCATCGCCGCATTGACCTCACTCCCTCCCTCTACAAGTAAGGATATGATGCCGCGCCGACCGAGCTGCTTGAGAAGAGCAGGCAACGAAACACGGCCCTGCAGGGAGGGCAAGGTGAGGATCTCTATGCCCTTCTTGTGCAGAGCCGATCGCCGAGCTGCGGGGGCTGCAGCCGTGGTGGCAATCATCGTTTTGGCCTTGTCCTGTTGTGTCAGAACTTGTGCCTTCAAGGGAGTGCGCAGGCGACTATCGACCACAATGCGTAGAGGCTGCCGCCGTGTTAACTGTTCTAGCCGCGGTCCTTGTCGCGCTGTCAGTGCCGGATCATCAGCCAGAACGGTTCCGACTCCAATCAAGACGGCATCGACACGGCAGCGAACTTGATGTACCTCTTGACGAGATACCTCACCTGTAATCCATCGCGACTCTCCTGTTGCCGTGGCCAACTTTCCATCAAGCGTCATGCCTGCCTTGAGCGTCACATAGGGACGGGCGGTCTTCATCCAATGGCAATAGGCCTTGTTCAGTGCTTCGGCCTCGGAGCGGGCCACTCCCACCATGACCGAAAGTCCGGCCCGTCGAAGCGCAGCGGCGCCTTTTCCCTTCACCGATGGGTTCGGATCCTGCATCGCAATCACGACACGTCGGACTCCGGAGCGAAGGATTTCAGGAACACAAGGGGGAGTCCGCTTGTCGAGATGGCAACACGGCTCGAGCGTCACGTACAAGGTAGCGCCTTGAGCCTGCTCTCCTGCCTGCCGTAGCGCGTGAATTTCTGCGTGAGGAGTTCCGGGTCGGAGGTGAAAACCCTGCCCGATGATTCTGTCTTGACGAACCACGACGGCGCCGACCATCGGATTCGGGCTTGTCGTTCCCCGACCCTTCGCCGCCAAGCGAAGGGCCAGGGTCATAAAGTGGAGATCTCGCCGAGCGCTGGTCACCGTCGCTTGCGGCGTGAGCTCGACCGTTTACGGACCACCTGGGATTTCTTCCCATTCCCAGCCGGCTTCGTACTCGAGTTTGCAATGGCCGCTTGGGCCGCCGCCAATCGCGCGATCGCCACGCGGAAGGGGGAACAGCTGACGTAGTCTAACCCCAGTTGATGACAGAACTCGATGGAACTGGAATCGCCGCCATGCTCGCCACAGATGCCCAACTTGATGCCGACCCTCGTCTTGCGTCCGCCCTCGATCGCCTGCTTCATCAGTGAACCGACGCCTTCGCGGTCGAGTACGGCGAAGGGATCGGAGTCCATAATTTTTTCGGTTTTATAGAAATCGATGAATTTGGCGGCATCATCGCGCGAGAAGCCGAACGTCGTCTGCGTCAAGTCGTTCGTCCCGAACGAGAAGAACTCCGCTTCCTGGGCGATCCGATCCGCAGTGACGGCCGCACGCGGCAACTCGATCATCGTGCCGACCAAGTAATTCAACTTCACGCCGTACCGTTTCATCGTCTCCTGGGCGACTTCTTTCACGAGATCTTTCTGCGACTTCATTTCGGACACCATGCCGACGAGCGGGATCATGATCTCCGGTACGATCTTCTTGCCTTCCTTCGCCAATTCACAGGCCGCTTCCATAATCGCACGAGCCTGCATCCGAGTGATCTCCGGCATCGTAATACCCAACCGACATCCCCGCAGGCCAAGCATGGGGTTGAATTCATGGAGTTCTTCCACTCGGGTCAGCAAGCGGCGTTTCTCCTCGAGCTTGGCTCCGTCATTTCCGGTCAACTCCAGCTGCGCGATCTCGACCATGAGGTCCTCGCGTTTCGGCAAGAACTCATGGAGCGGCGGATCGAGCAAACGGATCGTGACCGGAAAACCTTCCATCTCCCGATAGAGGCCGATAAAATCTTGTTTCTGCAACGGCAACAGTTGATCGAGAAATTTTTCACGTTCTTCCCTCGTACGCGCCAAGATCATTTTCTGCATAATGGGAATACGATCTTCCGCAAAGAACATGTGTTCGGTCCGGCACAATCCGATGCCTTCCGCTCCGAATCCTCTCGCAATCTTAGCCTGGTCTGGAACGTCCGCGTTGGCCCGAACGCGCAACCCACGTTCGTCGTCGGCCCATGAGAGCAACGTGGCAAACAGTTGATACTTCGGCGACTTCTTGGCATCCAGTTTTCCTTGCACCACTTGAATGATTTCCGACTCCACCACCGGCACGTCGCCGTCGTACACATTCCCGGTCGACCCGTTGACGGAGATGTAGTCTCCTTCGTGGAACACCTTCGAGCCGATACGCACCGATTGAGCGTCGATGACCTGCACCGCTTCGCAGCCGGCCACGCAGACTTTACCCATTTGTCGAGCCACCACCGCCGCATGCGACGTCATCCCCCCGCGCGCGGTCAAGAATCCGGTTGCCGCGTTCATGCCGTGAATGTCGTCCGGACTGGTTTCCTCGCGAACGAGCACGACCCGCTGACCGGCCGCCTTCATATCGACCGCGCGGTCCGGCGTCAGCGCAATCTTTCCCGCCGCCGCACCGGGACCAGCCGGCAAGCCTTTGCCCAGCGGCGTCGAACTGGACTCTACCTTTGAGTCAAAAATGGGATAAAGATATTGCGCCAATTGATCGGGGCTGACCCGCTGCACCGCTTCGCGCTTCGTGATCAATCCTTCCTTCACCATTTCGACGGCGATACGAACCGCCGCGATGCCGGTCCGCTTCCCGACACGCGTCTGCAGCATATAGAGCTTACCCTCCTGGATCGTAAACTCCAGGTCGAGCATGTCGCGGTAATGCTTTTCCAGTTTCTTATAGGTGTGTTCGAGCTCCCTGTAGGCGCTCGGGACGTTTTTCGCGAGCGCACTGACCGGCAGGGGCGTTCTGATGCCGGCCACGACGTCCTCGCCCTGCGCATTCATCAGACATTCGCCGAAGAATTTATGCTCGCCGGTATTCGGATCACGGGTGAACGCCACACCGGTTCCGCTGGTGTCGCCCATGTTGCCGAACACCATCGCCACGACGTTGACGGCGGTGCCCCAATGGTCCGGAATACCGTTCAACCGCCGATAGGTAATGGCGCGCGCACCGTTCCACGAAGAGAAAACTGCGTTGATCGCCATCCGTAGTTGTTCGATCGGATCGTCGGGGAAATCCTTCCCGGTCTCTTCCTTCACCAATGACTTGAATCGTCCGACCAGGTCGCGCAAGGCCCGTGCATCCAATTGCGTCTCGTGGGCCACACCCATTTCTTCTTTCTTATGGTTCAGAATCGCTTCGAAGTGTTCGCGGGGCACCCCCATCACGATGCTGCCGAACATCGTGATGAAGCGGCGATAGCTATCCTGAGCGAACCGCTCATTCTTCGTTTTGGCGGCAAGCCCTTCGACGGTCTTCTGCGTGAGGCCCACGTTGAGCACCGTGTCCATCATGCCGGGCATCGAGGCGCGGGCGCCCGATCGCACGGATACCAGCAGCGGCTTCTCAGGATCGCCGAACCGCATGCCCATTGACCGCTCCACGCGCTTCAGGGCGGCCAACGTCGCCTCCCACATCCCGGGCGGATATTTCTTCCCGTGCTTGTAGTATTCGATGCAGGCTTCAGTCGTGATCGTAAAGCCCGGCGGGACGGAGATACCGAGATTCGTCATCTCGGCCAATCCCGCACCTTTCCCCCCGAGCAGTTCCTTCATGTTCGAGGTACCCTCAGCTTTGCCGTCGCCGAAATAGTAGACGTATTTCTTTGCCACGTGACTTCTCCTTCTCGCAGGATGCTGTAAAAGTCCGGCGTTCTCGCCAGACACAGCCGCCTCACCATCTCGGCGGCGTTCACAAACGCGCCGCGTTTTATTCAGCGCGGCGTGAACCTCAGCGACTCATCGTACGACCCGGGAAAGAGCCCGTCTCGGCGGACTCGGGGCGGGCCGGGTGAAAAAAGGTTACGCCTCGCTTCAAGACACTGGGCGCTCACCAGCTCGCGCCCGCCCGCAAACATGGCGCTTATTATTCTTCGCGTCGCGGACCTCGCTGTGGCCTTGCTGGACAGCCTTTTTGAGCATCCTGAAGTTATCTGGCGTTAACCTCGTAAGTAAACTTTGGCCATATTGCCACCATCCACTCAGTTTCCCGCAGTCCCCTAGAAAACAAGTGTGTATCAATGCGCGGGCGACGCGCGACGCCCGTCGGATGATTCCAGACGGAGCCGATAGCGGTTGACCAAGAACCATTTCGCCCGTACGCCACCGATGATAATAGCGGTGACAAAAAACATCAGCAGCAATAATCGATAGTCAGCCTGAATACCTTGATCGACGTAGTACTGGCCGTCAAGCCCCTTCTTGAGCTTAGTGTCGGGCTGAAGATAATGGGTTTTCCCACTTGGGTCGGAGAGATTAAGCCATTCCGAGCAGAGTTGAACCGGTTCATTCGCTCCGGGCATCGACCGCCATGCGAGCCGAAGGCACACGTCCTGCTTAGCGTTGAAAAAATCGGGCGTCTTGACCAAGTCGTCCAGATTGATGCCGCTGAGCGCGAATCCGCCGAGAAGAATGGCATTGCACAGCACCATCAGGATCAGGGAGACCGCGAAAGAAAACCGCCGGATCTTCTTCGCCCGACAGGATTCGTCCGTCATCGGCTGATTCATGACAGCTCCCGTGGTTTCCGATCCTCGCTAGAGACGGTCCGTTTTCGTCCGATTCCCTTACCGCCCTTGTACCACAATCTGGGAAAAGTCCGCGAATGACATGAACAGATCATCAACCTCTTTGAGCAGCGACAGCCGATTGCTGCGGATAGCCTTATCGTCTGCGTTTACCATTACGGCTTCGAAAAATGCATCGATGATCGACCTAAGCCCTACCAAGGAATTCAATGCCTCGTGATAGGCACCCATCGACAAAGCGAACCCCATCTTCTCTCCTGCTTTGGCGACAGCCTGGTGAAGCGCCGACTCCGACGGATGTTGCAACTTCATGGCATCAACCGGCTGGCGTTCCCACTGTTCCTTCTCCACCAGCCGATGCGCCCGTTTGAAACCGACGATCAAAGGATCGAACTCCGGCTTCCTCGTCACGGCTTCAAGGGCCTTCATCTTCTGCACAAGATCGACGAGATCCAGCGGCTTGTCACGAACCGGCTGGAGGACCGCATCGACAATATCATCCCTTAAAAGGTGAACCACTCGGCTGTAATGCCGAACCCGTTCCAAGATAAATTGCGTGATCCGACGGACGTCTTGCTGCTCCGAATCCGCTAGTCCCTTGAAGCCGTCATCACAAATGAGGTTTCGTGCGTTATGAATGTATCTCGCTAAGTCCATTCTGAGATTGCCTTCCAGAACAATCCGAACAATCGCTGTGGCATGTCGTCGAAGCGCAAAGGGATCTTCCGAACCGGTCGGTACAATCCCGACATGAAAAAACGCGGCAATGGAATCCAGCCGATCGGCCAGAGAAAGGATCTGTCCCGCTAATGTTCTGGGCAATTCTCCTTCAATCGACTTGGGAAGATACTGCTCTCGAATGGCGTGGGCGACCGAAGTCGATTCTCCATCATGCCGTGCGTACTCGCCGCCCATGATGCCTTGCAACTCCGGAAACTCGCCTACAATGCCGGTCACGAGATCGGCTTTGGACAACGAGGCTGCTCGATCGCAAACCTGTCGGAGTTCATCTTGCTCAGGAGACAGGTGAGCGGCAATGAAGCCGGCCAGTTTTTTGACCCGCTCCTGTTTTTGCGCCATCGTGCCGAGCTTTTGATGGAACGTGACCCCACTCAACTTCTTCGCCCGCTCTTCGAGGCGCACCTTGCGATCTTCGTCGAAAAAGAACTTGGCATCGGCCAATCGCGCCGCCAGTACCCGCTCATTGCCTTCGCGAATGAGCGCCATGTTCTTGACGCGGTTGTTCGCCACGGCAATGAAATGTGCCGCGAGCCTTCCAGTACTCTTCTGGCGCAAGGAAAAAAATCCTTGGTGTTCCTTCATGGAAGTGATCAGAATTTCCTCCGGCACATCCAGATAGGTGTCCTTGAATGACCCGATGATCGAGACAGGCTGCTCCGTCGAGTACACCGCCTGGTCGAGCAAGGCTTCGTCTGCATTCAACTGCAATCCGCTCTTGTGGCAAATGTCGGTGATCTGTTCCTCGATCAGTTTTCGACGGCGCTGTTGGTCCACAATAACGCCTTGACGCTCCAATGTACGAACATAGGAAGCAGCATCCCGAACGGAGACCCATTTTCCTGCACCCAAGACCCGATGGCCTTTTGTCTGATTCGATGCCGTGATACCAGCCGCTTCGATAGGAAGCACCGAGCCTCCTAAAAGCGCCACTAGCCACCGGACCGGACGGGCGAAGCGCACACCGGTTTCATTCCATTTCATTGCCTTGGGAAACGAGAGGCCCGACACCAGCTGCGGCAGCGTCTCGGTCAGCACGGGGGCAGCCGGACGGCCTTCTTCACGTTTCACCGCAAACAGGTACTCGCCCTTGGGGGTCTGGCGTATCTGCAGTTCCTGAACGGCAACACCATGGCCTGCGGCAAATCCAAGGGCCGCTCTGGTCGGCTGGCCGGTTTGGTCGAACGCGACGGCCTTCGACGGCCCCATCGCCTCTTTCGTCATGGATGTCTGTCTCGTCGCCAGACCATCGATCACTATCGTCAGTCGGCGCGGCGTACCCATAGTACGGACAGAGTGAAACGTAAGCCGCCGATCGTTCAATAGACGTTCGGCTGATTCCTTGAGTGACGCCAGCGCGGGAACAATGAACTGATAAGGCAGTTCTTCCACACCGATTTCCAGCAGCAACTCAGCCACGGGAGGTGGGGACGTCCCTCGGCCTTTCTTCGGCGCGGCGGCTCGGCGGCCTACTTTCTTTTGCATCGCCATAATCGGTTACGTTCAGCCTACTCCGGTTTTCGAGCGAGACCTGCCCGGCTCCACAGCTCTCTTCTGCCGACCCAGTAATGGATGGCCGATCGCAGCCCGCTCCTCGATATAGCGCTCGGCGCACTGCCTGGCCAAGGCTCGCACTCTGGCGATGTATCCGGTCCGTTCCGCGACACTGATGGCGCCGCGCGCATCCAACAGATTGAACGCATGGGATGATTTGATGCAGTAGTCGTAGGCCGACAGAGTCACCCGCTTGTCGGTATGCGCCAACAGTCTCTTGCACTCCGCTTCATACGATTGAAATATCTGCATCAGCATCGGCACATCGCCCTCTTCGAAGTTGTAGCGCGATCCCTGCACCTCTGTTTCATGGTGAATGTCGCCATACGTGATCGAGTCCGTCCATGCCAGATCGAACACGTTGTTCACGTGCTGCAAATACATGGCGATCCGCTCCGTCCCATAGGTGATTTCGCCGGTGATGGGACTGAGCTCAATCCCGCCGATCTCTTGAAAGTACGTAAACTGGGTGATCTCCATCCCGTCCAATCTCACTTCCCACCCAAGTCCCCATGCACCTAACGTCGGCGATTCCCAATCGTCTTGGATGAAGCGGATATCATGCTCCTTGGGATTGATTCCCAGCGTGGCTAGACTCTCCAAATAGAGTTCCTGGATGTTGTCGGGAGCCGGTTTCAGCACGACCTGATACTGATAATAGTGCTGAAGACGGTTGGGGTTTTCACCATAGCGACCGTCCGTCGGACGGCGACATGGTTGCACATAAGCTGCCCGCCACGGTTCCGGTCCGAGTGATCGCAAAAACGTGGCCGGATGAAACGTCCCGGCGCCCATTTCCATGTCATAGGGTTGGTGAACAACGCAACCGTGATCGGCCCAAAATCGATGGAGGGAAAAAATAAGTTCTTGAAAAGTCACTGAACCTACAACCTAGGTCGGGGAGATGATTAGATACTTTCTTATAGAGTCGCCAAGCTAGCAAGAATGATTTTCCCCTGTCAAGGAAGGGGCCTTCCGATCGACGACTTCATGACGAAATATGACGATTTTGGAAATAGGTAATGCGAGGTGCGTGTCAGTCCATCAAACCCTATCGTGTCGGCGAACTCAAGCGATCATTCCATCTCACTTCGCATTTCTTCAACTTGTGATTCCCCACAGCAAGCTACGGGGAATCACAAGTTCAAAGGCACCCTATTAGGAGAGTTGCCTGTTGGCCTCGGTCTCGCATCTTATGTCCATGCCGGAGACTACTGATGCTCCGGTTTGGGTGCGCCGACTGTAAAGCTCCCCCAGAGTCCCCCGGACCACATATGATTCGGCCCGTCGCGATAGAGCCAGTACCCTTCATGGGCGCAGGGAATCCTGACCGTCATCGCCTTGCCAACCGAGATCAGCGGGCTATGGGCCGATCCGTAGTTGGGAAGAATATCCTCAAAGTCATGCCCATACAAGAGGAAGGCGTGCTGCCGAGCGCGCCCGTGTGGCTGCAGCACACGGAATCGGACTTCCTCTCCCGGATTCGCCGTGAACTCAGCCGTGGGAATCGGCTTGTACTGCGGCGTAAAGAAATTGGTGGGATAAAATGCCTCGTTCAGATTGGCGTCGTCCTTTTGTCCCAGCCTGGCAAAGAACGGCGCCGTCTGATAGTTGAAGGCCTTGTCCCCAAGATCGTAAGAATCGTCGCAAATCCGGCAATTCGCGATCGGCCCTGGCGAATCTCCCGATTTCTGATGAAGGTTCAACCCATCTCGGTACATCACGACATGTTCGCGGAATGAATGGGTCATTCCTCCTTCAGGATATCGAATCACAACAGAAATACCGCCATTCGGCACCTGCGCTCCGGTTGATGAATCGTGATATGTCGCGCCTTCTGGTTCGACAATCAACGTGCCGACGAGGCCATGGGAGGGCTGATTGATAATGTCTCCCCAGGAGGTGAGATTGATCGGCCCAAACTCATAGGGTTTGTGCGTCAACCTGTCACCATCCAGTTTCACCACTCCGGCATACCAATAGAGCGGTGTGCCCGATGTTTCGGGCGCAACCGGCGATTCCCCATTGAAGCCGACTGCCGCGCCGTTATAATTCGACACATCGTATGAAACGAGTTGGGGGTGTATCGTGACGAAAGAAGAAGGTTGCATATCCTCAACCCCTTCTTCATGATTTCGATCAACATTGAGCGATACGATCTTCGGCATCAACGCGTCACCAGCTCCATCATTCACCTTCTTAGGAAGGCGGTTAGACAAGTGCACCTTAATGCAGTCACCCGCATTTACTCGCAAGACCAAGGGTTCGATCGGATCCTTGATCTTCGGATCACTGAGCCGTGCCTGGTAGCGCTCTTTCAATGTCTGACGTCGTTCGTTCAGGGCCTGATCAGACAGCGGGGCAACCCCGACAGGAAGCCGCTCAAGCAGGATGAACGCAAGAGGATCGGGATCGGCGATACCTGACTGTCGATCATATGGAAGCGGACTACCTAACCAGTCTCGAATGCTCACCGCATCGATGTAGAATGTGACTTCGGTTGTTTTTCCTTTCAATCGCTCGAGATCTGCAGGAACCGGACAGGTGCCATTGAGATAATCCTGTCCGGGCGCCAACTGCACCTTTGCAGAACCATCTTGTTGCAATGGTCGTAGGCGATGCCTGATTGGTCGGTACCACGATTGTTCCTTCTGTTGGTTTATCGATAGGCCAGCATACTGCATCGGCGCGACACCTTGTGGATCACCGGCTTCAGTTCCGTTGTAGCTGCGGATGAATCCCCAGGCGCCGTTCCAGAGATCGTCCACCGAACCAAAGTCGTACAAATAATCGGCCAGAGGGGCCCCACGAAAGACGTTGGCCAACGGAAGCGTGAGTTCAAAATGCTCCGAGATCCCGATCTCCTGTGCCGAGACTAGTAGGCTCTGGGAATTGGCAATTTCACGCGGCCACCGCATGCCATGAATATTGAGCATATGCTGCACTTCTTGGGCACCTTGGATCACACGCAGTTGGGCCAATTCGCCCTCATATCCTTCAAAAATCTCCGAAGCTGGATCTCCGTGCACCCGTGAATCAAATGCGAAGGCCATGTCGCCCTCGATCCCGGGCTTCTGTCGCTTGATACTGCCATCCGTCTCACGCTGACCAATACGCAACGGAATCGGTTCATGCCGATAATTCACCAGATAGGGATTGTGATGGTCTTTCGAAATGGCCTCTGGTAGTGACGGAGGATCGACCGGCCGCCCATGGGTTTTCCAATAGTGTTCGGCATGATGCTCGAGCGTTTTCACTGTCGGCTCGTCGATCTTTGCCTCGCGAGCCTTTTTCACCAAATTCTGCATGCCATAGAGCTTGCCATGTGGTGGATCTTCACCATGCTGACGGTGTGGATCGTACAACAATGCGAAATCTGCAACAGCAAGCGCGAACTCCCGATGATCTGGATGCATGCTCTGATCCTGCGCCTGCACGATCATCGCCTGGGTCCCGACACCGCCTGTCAGTGGCTCGCCGTTGGGCTTCAGCCATTGCGAACCGGCTGGTTCGACCAAGAGGGCGCTGTAAAACCCGTGATGCTGAATCGACGATGGACCAAAATGATCATGGGTAAAAACCGTGCGAATCGTCCGATCTCGACAGGCTGTTGGCGCTTGCGCCGGCAAGCCTCGCACACCTCCGCTTGCCTCACAGGTCTTCAGATCTTCCATGAGCGGATCGGCAAACCAGCGCTGGATCGTTGTTTGATATTCATCGGGCCCGGGAAGGTTCAGTTTGATCGGCCGCCCGTGTTCATCGTAAACTTGCCCTCCTGGTCTGTGAGAGGCTTCGATCCGTTCCCGAATCGCGCCTTGTGCGAAGGTACCATCTTCATAGTTCCAACCGTTGCCGGACCCGTCTGAAGACATCACGTCGAACTTCACGAGGTGGATATGCTGCCCGATGGTGTCAGTGGGCGTGCGTACCTGGAAGTCATCCAGCTCCAACTCATGGGCCGTCCGATTCGTGTGTTTGAATCGAATACATTCACCCGAGTTCGCGCGGAAGAAAAACGGCTTAGCCGTATCCGTTTTCACACGAGCCTTCCCCTGAAGATCCACGTAGTGACGCACATCCTGATCCAGCACGTTAATTCGTCCTTGCGGATCGTGCCATCCATCGTGATTCACCACCATATCCACATCGATCGCTGACACATCATAATCGCGGTACAGAAGCTTCCCGTCCTGATCCACTTGTCCGGCCAACTTTGCCACGTGGATGTCACAGGGATCGGCAAACGGCGAACCCGGTTGAGGCGCCCTTCCGTTGACTTCGTAAACAGCCGGTGTTCCATCGGGTTTCACGCTCGGATGACCGAACGGCTTCGCATGAAACGCCATCGCAGCTTGTTCCTCCGGCGTGCCGTCTGAAGCAAGAAGCTTGATCTGTGCCGACTCCAGCTTCACCGTCATATCTCCCGTCGACAGCGCCCGATTGAGCAGGTCACGCCCCCGCTGAGCTTCCGGCAAGCCTTGAATTTGAGCATGCGTCAGGTGAGAGACTGATCGAGTCCCGCCGGTCACCACGTGGCGCGGCAGTCCACCGTCCCGCACTATGTCCAGCGGGGGCTGCGGGGCGCGATGCCCGACTTGTCCCGGTATGAAAAACGGAAATCCTGGGTTTTGGCCATCTCCATATCCGGGCGCTGGCGGCATCGCCTGACCCGGCAATGGAATCACCGCCGGGATAGGGGTGCCGAACTCTGGATTCGTGGCTCCTGTCTTAGGATCGGTGCCCGCTCCAAACTCGCCATCTGGTAATCGGCGAGACCCGTCTTCGAAGACATCATGCACACGCCATAACTCCCACATCCCTTGCGCAAAGTGCGGATACAAATGACAGTGAAAAATCGAATCACCTGGCGTCTTGTTCCGATTACCGCTTCCGCCGTAGAAGATGGGATAGATGAAACCCTGCTGTGGTGCGATGGTCTGGGAATCGAGATACGTCCCGGTGCTCTCCTCCTGCTGAGCCAACCATTGATGCGCATGCAGGTGAAACACGTGGGTTTCTTTCGGTCCCGCATGAAGGTTCCGGAATTCCACCCGATCGTTCAGGTAGGAATGATGGACATTCGATGGATCGTCGGCATACTCATGAAGCAAGGCGGGATCTCCATTGGCCCATGACTCAAGAAAAAATTCTTCATATGCGCATTCGACGCAGTTTGCCGCCGGGCCAATCCCCTTCCGATTCGCAAGGAGGATCGTGCCCATCCCACTAGCCCCGTAATTGATACCGAAACCATCCCGTACGCCAGCCAACGTGAAAGATTGTTCGAGTTCTGTGAACTCGTCGCGATAAAACGTCTTGAGCTCATCGTGGAACACCGCGGTAAACTCCCGGAAAGCGGGTGAGTCAGGATGTTTGTGATCGACGACGATCGCGTTTAAGTCTCCGTGCACGAGTTCATACTCCAGCGATCCACGGCGTTTGAGCATGTTGAGAATGGGAGTTCCATCTGGTGCGACTGCTTCGTAGTTCAGCAAGGCAGCGCCCCGACGTTGGGCTCTGACACGCTCGTATTCCTCTTTTGTCGTCTGACTTCGATACCACTCACTCCCTTTCGGTTCGATATGGAGAGCCCCAAACAAACCATGGACTAAGCTTCCTCCATCCCCTTCGCCGCCGGCCGGCGCCGCATTGCTAAAAAATAAATGCGTCGAGGGGTTGGCCGATAGAGGGATATCCCACTGGTAGGTAATCAATTGACCAGGAGCAATTCCCACAATTCCGGTGGCGCTGGGATCAAAGGTATTCCCTGCTGGTGTGAGGCCGGACACCGTGATCGAAGCGCACCTCGTTCGCGGCCAATCGTTGCGACGGTCCGCGGGATTGGGTGGCTGACCCATAGCGAGTTCGGAACCGCACCCCCTCATAGCCGCGTCTCCAACAACTGGAGCACCAGGCACTTCCGCCTCTTCACCCTCCCCAGGCAATGGATCCAACTCTTGCTTATTCAGGTTCGTATACGGCGGAGCCCAGTGCTGCGAACTCAGATCAGGCTGCTGGGGAGACAACATGTTGGTGAAACGGACAACCAGATGATCGCCAGGAGCCACACGCAAAACCAGCGGTCTCGGGCGCTTCCCATCTCGAAGACGCACCTCCCCTGGCTTGGAACGCTCTGTCATGGGACTGCCGTCATTGTTTACGACATCGCGCTTGAGGGCATAAATCATGCCGTGTGGATTCATGGAACCAAACCGGTTATAAACCAGCTTCTGATCCAATGCGACGACATCGGCATAGATCGTTCGTGAGTGCGTACATCCGGTTGCTAACACCACTGTCATCATGCCGAGCGCGAGCAGCAGCTCACGCCCTCCCCAACAATGTGGAATCGCTGTCTGAACCTGCCCTGTAGCCATGGCGTTCAATCTCCCTTCCCACTTGTCGCCAGCGTGTTACGCGAGTGCGATGCGATCGAGCAATAGAGCCGATGGCCGAGCGTCGCCCCCCGGTCTCGGCAAGGGAATCGATGTGGAGATACCGTTCGCTACAATCCATCGCAGATTCCCGCAGAACCGTGTGGTCGGACGCCACGAAAATGCCTCCCAATTGGTGTACCACCGTTGCTGGTGCTCCAATTCAAGCGATTGCGCTAAATACGCCTTGTAAAGAGGTTGATGTGCAGTCCCCTTCTCATAGGCCGCAAACATGGCAAAATCGTTTGCGGGAGACCAATCAAACCGTAAAAAAGCCCAGTGAAACCATAAGGCCTGCCCTGCTTCGATCATTACCTCGGGGCACTCCAAAATCGCGCCATCGACTGCCAGTGTGGTCTGCCCAATAACATCCGGTGTGAAGGTGAAGTGCGACAGCTCGGCTGGTTTGGGATCGGTCGGCTTCATGACGCGTGCGCCATCTTCATCCACTTTATGAGGATCATCCAGCACGGCAAAGAATGTCCCACTGACGGGATGAAACACGTGCGTGCCCATGAAGGCGTCATAGGTTTTTGCAACTGCACACAGCCCCTGCGTCACAAACCCATCGAGGTTTCCCTTCTCGAATTCCCAATTGTCCATCGATCGTGGCATAGTGAAACTCCTTCACCAATGTATGAATGTCTGTGTAACCACCTTCCAATTCAATAACACGCAAAGTCGGTTCCAGACTGAAGATGTAGCTATGTTCGGAGAGAGCCTCCCTCTTGTGCTGCGAAGACAACGGCCGAAGCTCTGCACATGCATGTCGTGACGAGCAAGGGGGCCAAGTGTATATCACTCACCCGAGCATAGGTACAAGTTGCAATAAGGGTGTAATGGCTCTGGTCGTACCAGTCGCGACTACGCGGTGGCCTTTAGAAAATGCTAGCTTTCCTGCTCCTAAATTCCATAGATAACGCCACCCAATGACAGCAGGATCTGACGGAACCAGCGAGAAACTCTTCTCGCTCAGCTGGAAGACCTCGCTCAACAGGCTCTCGCGCTTCTTGTGAGGCTCTCTTTCATCGATGAAAACTTCTGCAGCAGATCTGCGTACAAGAGCTTAAGCAGGCCGTTCTCCTGCTCCAATTCTCTCAGGCGCTTCATCTCAGATACCTTCCAACTCTGTGTTTCAATGAATTTCGTTTTACGCATTACCGTCCTCCTGGTTAGTAATCGATTCGTGTGCAAAAACTCAAAAGAGCTGTGACATGTGCAACTTGAGCAAACTCGATGCCAGGCAATTACTGAGACCTAAATACTCAACAGTCACTGTAAAATCATCATATACATCACATAGTGGGACTCGGGAAGATATAAAAATGATTGATGGCTGAATCAGATGCGGTATCAAATTAGATAGGGGGATGAATCGGAAGCGATACAGGCGAGCATCGGAATCCGTCGAAGTCGTGCTCTTTCCCATGAAGGATGAGGGATTGTTGTGAAACACTTACCGCAATTTCACCACGGTGACTCCATCCCCTCCCTCGGCTCTATCCCCAGGGCGGAACTCTGCCACATAGGGTGATTCTTTCAGGTATTCGCGCAAAACTGATTTGAGTCGGCCTGTTCCATGACCGTGGATAATCCGCAGGTACGGGGCTCCATCGAGTGTCGCCCGATCCAGCGCTCCAATAACATGATCCAGCGCCTCATCAGCTGCTTGCCCTCGCACGTCTACTACTGTCTGTTCCTCCAATCCCAATCCGTTATTCGTTGGGACTTGGCGAGGAGTTGACGAAGAAGATGCCGGTTGCTTTACGGTCGCGTCCGACCTCTGCACGATGCCGATGAGGTTCGACACGTTGGCCAAAATTTCACCCTCTCCGACTTTGACGCGAACGCGTTTCTTCCCTTGTGGCGCTTCCAACAAACTCCCCGTCATGCCCAAGCCGGTAATTTCTACGGCATCGCCGATACTAAGTTGGTCGAGCGGGATCGGCTTGCTGGCTGGCACAAGTTCCTGCCTGGTTTTCAGCTCCAACTCATGCAACCGCTGTTTCGTCTCTTTGGCCTTGATCAGTTTCTGCTCGCGTTTTAAGGACTCGACGGCAGCCTGAACCTCCGCCCGTGCCCGTTGAAATTGTTCGCCGAGTTTTCTCTTGAGCCCCCGCCGGGCCTCCTCCTCGGCTTCTTGCCATCGCGCTCGAAGCCCCTGTGCTTCTTGAGCCGCTTGTTCGGCTTCGCGTCTAGCTCGCTGAGCCTTCTCGCCATCTTCAGCCAGTTGACGTTGCTTCCGCTGTAAATCCGCCATGAGCTCATCGAGACGGTGCCCCTCGTGATGCAATCGTCTCCGCGCGTCGTTCAGGATGTCTTGATCCATACCTAGACGACCGGCGATCTCCAACGCCGATGAACCACCGGGGATCCCGATGAATAATCGATAGGTCGGTGCCAACCGCTCGACATCGAACTCCACACTCGCGTTCACGAAACCAGACGTCGTCTGTGCCAATTCCTTAAGTCCACCGTAATGTGTGGTGGCCACCACTTTCATGTTCAATTCGGCCAGGCGGCACAGCAGTGCCTCTGCCAGCGCCGCCCCTTCTTGCGGATCGGTCGACGTCACAGGTTCATCGAGGAGCACGAGCGCGCACGGTACTGACGGTACGGGCGCCCTCGGCATGGAAACACGCTCGGAAAAGAGCCGAATCATGTACGTCATGTGAGCGGAAAAGCTCGACAAGTCGCGACTTAAATCCTGAGCATCCCCGATGTCGGCATAGAGGTTTGTAAACAATGCCATCTCCGATTCCGGAGCACAGGGAAGATGCAGTCCGACCCGCACCATGAGCGCAAACAACCCGATAATTTTGAGCGTGACGGTCTTTCCTCCCGTATTCGGCCCGGAAATGACAAGGACGCGGATCGTTTCATCCATGAGGATATCGTTCGCGACAGTTTGATCTTTCGCGATGAGCAACAGCGGATGTCGCGCCTGCTTGAGCATGATGCGTCCATCTCCATTCAATGTGACAGGGTTGCACTTCAGCCGACGACTCATCTCAGCCCTTGCTCGAATCACATCACATTCCGCCAGCACCCTGATACCTTGCTCGATCTCCTCCGAGTGGGAGGCTACGTGCGCGGTGAGTTCCCGTAAAATACGCCGCACCTCACGTTCAACCTCCAGATCCGCCACTTTGATGGAGTTGTTCAGTTCGACCAACTCCCGCGGCTCCAGAAAAACAGTGGCCCCGCTGGCCGACACATCATGGACGATTCCCGGAATTCGTCCCCGCATGTCCGCCTTCACCGGCACGACATAACGTCCCTCTCGTTGGGCAAAATACGACTCTTGGAGTACGTCCTCATAGCGCTTGGAATGGAGGATATGCTCCAGGTTCTGACGCATCTCTTGCTTCAGTCCCTGAGCCTGATACGTAAGGCGCCGCAGTTCCGGTGAAGCCGTGTCTTTCAAGGAACCGTCAGATTGGATCGCGCTTTCGAGAGTCTTCAGGAGTCCGCGCAAACATTTTGTGTTATGAAGCGGAGCCAAGACCTGAGCCAAAGCCTGGATCTCACCTTTATGAAACTCAGCATATCGCTCGACCTCTTCCATCAGGGCCAGCACAACCGCACAGTCCCGTAACTCACCGGCCTCAAGCGCCCCGCCCTTCCTGGCTCGAGTCAGCTGTTCACGCACATCGGGAAAGGGGAACGCCGGCATCGGATCACTCCCCTCCAGCAAAGTCACCATCTCAGTCGTCTCTTCCTGACGCCTGCGCGCATCCGGAAGCTCACTCGATAAGGAAAGAGACCGACATTGGGCCGCTCCCATCGCCGATTGTGCATGCTGCGCAAGGAAATCAAGGACGCGAGACCACTCCAATACCTGCATCGCATGCTCTGACAATGATGTATTCATGTAAATGGTCGGTCCAACGGTCTAAATTTGAGACTCTAGCCAAGATCCTGATCGGCGGCAAGGTGGAGATCCAGGACCCCACAGATCGTCTTCGGCTCTTTCCACATCACCCTTTCCTCGAATCTTGACAAGAAGGAGAGGGCATCGATACTATCGCTTGTTCCGCCGAAACACCTAGTTCTACTGAACCCATTCATTATGTAGAGGATTACGCTATGGCCATTCGAATTGGAATCAATGGATTCGGACGCATCGGGCGCAACGTGTTCCGCGCCTCAATGGGTGACAAAGATCTTCACATCGTCGCCATCAATGACCTCACGGACGCCAAAACTCTTGCCTACTTGCTCAAGTATGACTCGGTGCATGGCACGCTGCCGGCTAGCGTCGAGGCCAAGGACGATCAAATCTTCGTCGATGGGAAACCCGTCAAAGTGCTCGCGGTCAAAGACCCCAAAGAATTACCCTGGAAAGCCCTGAATGTCGATGTGGTCATTGAATCGACCGGCCGATTTACCGACCGAGAATCGGCGGGGAAGCATTTGTCTGCCGGCGCGAAGCACGTGATCATCTCTGCCCCAGCCAAAGATCCCGATGTCACCATCGTTCTTGGCGTGAACGAAAATAAATTCGACCCGAAGTCTCATCACATCGTGTCCAATGCATCGTGCACGACAAACTGTTTAGCACCGGTGGCCAAGGTTCTGTTGGAAACGTTCGGTATCAAGCATGGGATCATGACCACCATCCATTCCTATACCAACGATCAGCAATTGTTGGACCTTCCCCACAAAGACCTTCGGCGCGCCCGCGCAGCCGGTATGTCGATGATTCCCACCAGCACCGGTGCGGCCAAAGCGCTGCATCTCGTCATCCCTGAACTCAAGGGCAAATTGGACGGCCTCGCCATTCGCGTACCGACGCCGAACGTCTCACTGGTCGATCTCACTGTCGAAACCGAGAAGGATTGTGACGTCGCGTCCGTCAATGCCGCCTTCAAGAAGGCCGCGGAGGGCCCCTTGAAGGGCATTCTCAAATACTCCGAGGACCCCATTGTTTCGATCGATCAGAAAGGGGACGACCACTCCGCTACCGTCGATGCCCCGCTGACCAACGTCGTGGACAAGCGACTGGTCAAGGTGACGGCTTGGTACGACAATGAATGGGGGTATTCTTGCCGAGTCCGTGACCTCGTCAAGGTCCTGGCAGGAAAATCGACGACTGCCTAAACGACGGTGACAGGGTGAGCGAAGTGGTTCCATGCCGGTCCGTCTCATCCATCTACATGTATTCTGCCTCTAACTAAAGGAGCATCCATGAACTTGCACAAACAAACCATCGACGACGTGCAACTTCGTGGCAAGCGGGCCATCATCAGGGCCGATTTCAACGTCCCACTCGATGAATCGCTGCAGATAACGGACGACACCCGCATTCGCTCCACCTTACCCACGATCAATCGCGTGGTTGATGAGGGCGCGAAAGTCATCCTCTGCTCTCACCTCGGCCGGCCGAAGGGTGCCTTCGACCCCAAGTATAGCTTGGCGCCGGTCGCCAAACGTCTGGGACGGCTACTCGGAAAAGACGTCATTTTCGCGCCGGATTGTATAGGCCCCGCCGTCGAAACGCTGGTCGCCAAGATGAAGGACGGCGACGTGCTCCTGCTGGAAAATCTGCGTTTTCACCCCGGCGAGGAAAAGAATGACGACGGCTTTGCAAAAGCCCTTGCCTCGCTGGGCGATGTCTTCATCAATGACGCCTTTGGGGCAGCACATCGAGCCCACGCCTCGACCGTTGGGATCACCAAATACATCAAAGATTCAGCGGCAGGAGCGCTGCTGAAGAAAGAAATCGAGTACCTTGAAGGTGCCGTCGCCAACCCTGTTCGGCCGTTTGCCGCAATCCTGGGGGGAGCCAAGGTGTCCGGCAAGATCGGGGTGATCGAAAACCTCGGCAAGAAGGTCGATAAGGTCATCATCGGCGGCGGCATGGCGTTTACGTTCTTGAAGGCGAAAGGCATGGAGATCGGCAATTCCCTGTGCGAAATGGACATGCTGGATTTTGCCCGAGGGATCGAGGACCACGCCCTCTCACGTGGAGTCAAGTTCTATTTGCCCGTCGATTGTGTTGTCGCAGCCAGTCGAGAGTTGGGCGCTGAAACGAAAATCGTCCCGGTGCAAGAAATCCCCAAAGGATGGTATGCGCTCGACATCGGTCCGGCCTCCGTCAAACTCTTTCATGAAGCGGTCCAAAACGCAAAAACCATCCTGTGGAACGGACCAATGGGTGTGTTTGAAATCGACGCCTATGCGAGAGGCACCTTGGCGATGGCCCATGCCATCGCCGACGCCTACGCCCTCACGATCGTCGGCGGCGGCGAGACGGCGCTCGCCGTTCATCGAGCCGGCGTATCCGAAAGCATGTCATTCATCTCGACCGGTGGCGGTGCGGCCCTTGAATTACTGGAAGGCAAAACACTGCCAGGTCTCGCGGCGCTGCCTGACCGCCCAAACTGATCAAGACTTCACAACGAAACCTACGGCCCGAGAAGCCCTGTGCGTACAGTTTTGATCGTCGGCAATTGGAAGATGAACAAGACGGCGTCTGAAGCGTCGGCCTTCGTTCGTGAGCTCAGCCAACGTCTGTCTGGCCTTTCCACAGGCGTTGAATTTGTCGTTGCTCCCCCTTTTACCGCACTGGAATCGGTCCGCAGAATCCTGGGCCCCGAGTCTCCCATTCAGCTTGGAGCGCAAGACATGTTCTGGGAAGATCAGGGCGCGTATACAGGAGAAATCTCTGCTCCGATGCTCAAAGACCTCGGTTGTCGCTATGTGATTCTGGGCCATTCGGAGCGGCGAACGCTCTTTGGCGAACAGAGCGACAGTATCCAGAAGAAAATTCGAGCGGCACTCAAGCATGGGCTCCGTCCGATCCTCTGCATCGGTGAGTCGCTCACGCAACGAGACCACGGTTCGACCGACGACGTGCTCACGCAACAACTACGGGAGAGCTTGTCCGAATTTAGCAGCGACGCAATACGGGGGGTGACCGTCGCCTATGAACCGGTCTGGGCCATCGGCACAGGCCAGTCGGCGACGACCGACCAGGCCGTTGCCGCCCATCGGACTATTCGGCGAGTCCTTGCCGCAATGGCATCTCCCACGGTCGCTGATCATGTGAGAATTCTCTATGGAGGGAGTGTCACGCCCCAGAATATTGAATCGCTACTGGCTTCGGACCAGATCGACGGCGCGCTCATCGGTGGTGCTTGTCTCCAAGTCGAATCCTTTGCTACAATTGTTACACTTGCTTCCGCTGCTCGACCAATCGGAGTGTAAAATCTTATGCTGTATACGTTAATCGTTATTATCCACGTTTTTATCTGCTTTCTGATGATCGGCGCGATTCTTCTCCAATCGGGGAAAGGAGCGGAAATCGGCGCAGCTTTCGGCGGATCCAGTCAGACGGTGTTCGGCAGCCGTGGCCCGGCGAATTTCTTGAGCAAGCTCACGGTTGTTGTAGCAGCCGTGTTCATGATGACATCGCTCAGTCTGGCAATTTTAGCCAAGCAACGAAACTTCTCTTCGACCGTCATCGATATGCAGCCCAAGAATGAACCAACGACTCCTCCGGCTGCTCCTCCCGCTCAATCTACAGGGGAATCGCATCCTTCGGGGGAGACTCCCGCAGCTGGTCATTGATCCATCCTACGTCAGGTCGTCACTCGCGAACCGAGAGACAGCCCCGCCTTCTTTCCACTCGATTGACAGCTCAGGTTTTTGGCTTGGAGTCTGTTAGATGCGTGTCAGCCAGGACTCATGCGTCGGATCTTCTCCACGCACGATCGAAAAGAAAGCGTCTTGGAGGGCGCGTGTAATCGGTCCAGGCGTACCATTGCCGATGCGCCTGTTGTCGATTTCCCGGACCGGGGTCAACTCAGCGGCCGTTCCCGTCACAAATACCTCGTCGGCAATATACATCTCATCGCGCGTGAATCGTTCCTCCACCGCAATGATTTTTCGTTCTTGGGCCAATTGAATAACGGAGTTTCGGGTAATTCCTTCGAGCACCGACGTCAACGGTGTGGTCTTGAGAACGCCACGGCGGATGATGAACACATTCTCCCCCGTCCCCTCGGCAACATAGCCTTCAGGATCGAGAAGAATCGCCTCGTCATATCCATCCGCCTTCGCCTGTCGTTTGGCCATGATGGAGTTCACATAGTACCCCGATATTTTGCCTCTGGTCATGGACACATTCACGTGATGCCTCGTAAAAGACGAGACACAGGCGCGCATCCCTTTGGCCAATGCTTCATCCCCCAAATAGGCGCCCCACCTCCAGGCGGCGATGGCCATCCGAATCGGATTGTCTCCCGGATGGACACCCATCGCACCATACCCGATATAGACCAACGGACGAATGTAACAGGCATCGAGTCGATTGACACGAACGGTCTCGATAATGGCGTCGGCGACCTGCTTTCTATCATACGGCATGGTCATCATGCCGATATGCGCCGAATCAAACAGTCGATCGACATGTTCCTGAAGCCGGAAGATTGCAGACCCTGATTTACCCTTGTAGCACCGAAGACCTTCAAACGCCGCCAGACCATAGTGGAGCGAATGGGTGAGAACGTGGACGTTGGCCTCATCCCACTTCACAAATTTCCCATCCATCCAAATCTTCTCAACTGGTTCCAACATGGCGGGTGATCTCCAGCAAGGAATCGTAACAGTCCGCCTCCGCGGATGTGTGAGGGACTATAGCCTGAGGTCGAACGTGGGTCAAGCAAGCCGGGCGGGCGACTGATTCAGCTTACTCAACTGATGATGGGAGCATTTACGAGGAGGCACAATAGGCACGCAGTCGTGAACTCAGAAATGTTCCAACTCGATCTTCTCCCTCAGGACTCATCGTCACGACCTTGGCACCGAACAATAGGCCGCGCACCCATCGAACAACGACGCGCTGGATTTCGACCGGCTCATCTTTGTCGGGAAGGGTGAGCCGGACGACCAGTTCCATTCCGGGCACCACCTGATGATCCCCCAGGACGCGGAACCCGTTACGACACAGGTTCATCACCGTGCCTTTTCCCAGGAAATCCCCGCCCAGATAGTACACGACGCAGCGAACGGGAATCCGATGATAGGTGCGGATCACAAATTTGTTAGCGTGAGCCATGAGCTCGTGACTCTCTCCTGGTTAATCGGTTAATGATGGTGCAAAACACCGGAAACGTGTCATCGCCATACTGGCGTTAAGCATACGTGTCTGCACGACCGCTCTCATAGCCTTCTAAAGAGGGGGCGTAAGGATGATGCATAGTCTCTATGTGGTTTCCCACGCGCTCCTTGTTGAACTTGACACTTCTCATATCCCCATGTTAAATGAGCTGTTCTTGTAGCTCGGAGAGAGAAAATTAATAGGGAATATTTATGTACGCGATCGTTGAAACAGGTGGCAAACAATATAGAGTGGAAGCCGGCACGACGATTCAGGTCGAACGGCTGCCGGGAGATGTCGGGAGCCAGATAGAACTCGATAAGATCCGTTTCGTACATGGCGATAGCGGTGTTCTGGTTGGACGGCCCCTCATTAACGGTGCCAAGGTCACAGCCGAAATCATGCGGCAAGGGCGAACCCGATCGATTACCGTTTTCAAGAAGAAGCGCCGCAAAAACTATCGCCGCACCCGTGGGCACCGACAAGGCTTCACCCAGTTGTTGATCAGGAATATTGCGACGACCTAGCGATACAAGAAGGACTTACCATGGCGACAAATAAAGGTGGCGGATCATCACGGAACGGTCGTGACAGCAATCCACAGTATTTAGGCGTGAAAGCCTATGGTGGCCAGACTGTGACGGCCGGCAGCATCATCGTCCGCCAGCGAGGCACCAAATTTTTCCCTGGGTTCAATGTGGACCTTGGGAGAGACCATACACTGTTCGCCAGAATGAGCGGTGTGGTGAAATTCGAAGGTGGACGCGGTAGACGAAAGGTCAGCGTCTATCCTGTTCCGACGAAGTCCTGATTCCCTTTTCTGCCCCTCCGTTACGATCACGCAGGATAAATTCTCTCTCCCCCTCGGGTTAGGGTCGGGTATACTTTCTCATCGTCGTTTCTGAACGCCTGCGGAACGTTGACAAGTTATGTTTGTCGATGAAGTACATATCACCGTACGAGCCGGTCGTGGCGGAAACGGCGTCTGCAGTTTCCGGAGGGAGATGTTTGTTCCTCGCGGAGGTCCGGATGGCGGGGACGGAGGCAACGGCGGCGACATCGTCATGACCGCATCTCATCGCTTGACGACACTCCTCGACCTTCGCTATCAGAACTATTATGAAGCTGAAGACGGGCGACCCGGCGGAGGATCCAATTGTACGGGTCGTTCCGGAGAGGATCTGACTATTGCGGTTCCTGTCGGCACCATCGTCTATGACGACCAGACCAAAGAAACTCTTGCGGATTTCATCGAAGATGGCCAGACGGCCGTCATCGCCAAAGGAGGGCGCGGCGGAAAAGGCAACAGCAACTTTGCGACCTCCGTCAATCGAGTGCCGACGAAGTGTACTCCCGGAACTCCGGGTGAAGAACGAACCTTGCGACTTGAACTGAAACTGCTCGCCGACGTCGGGCTGGTCGGTTTTCCCAACGCCGGCAAGTCGACGCTCATTGCAGCCATATCAGCCGCCCGGCCAAAAATCGCCGACTATCCCTTCACCACGCTGATTCCCAATCTCGGCGTGGTCCGCTGGGGATCCGACCGAAGCTTTGTTGTAGCCGATATTCCAGGCCTGATCGAAGGCGCCCACCAGGGAAGAGGCCTGGGTGTCCAGTTTCTCCGCCATATCGAACGCACGGCGTTCTTGCTTCACTTGATCGATGTCTCAGAATGGGCCCCTGACGATCCAGTGATCGGTTTAGAGACTTTACGGCGAGAACTTGCCGCCTATGACGAGGGACTCACCACACGTCCCTTCGCCGTTGTCCCGACCAAGATCGATGTAATCGGCGCCAGTGAAAGGCTTGCCAGGCTGCAGAGCTATTGTCGCCTCCACAACTACCCCTGCTTGCCGATCTCCGCCGCCACGAACAAGGGGCTTGATGACCTGATCACCTACCTCGGGAAACAGGTAGAGCGGTTACGGAAGACACCATGCGAGATAAGCTCCTAGTACAAGCCAAACGGATCGTCATCAAGATCGGCAGCAGCCTGATCGCTTCGCGCGCGGAAGGTCTGCGCCCTCAACAAATCGAACGATTGGCTGATGAAATCGCGACACTCCGCACACAGGGTCGGGAAATCCTGGTGGTCTCTTCCGGTGCCATCATCTCCGGGATCCGAAAATTGCAGTTGAAGGAGTATCCCAAAAGTCTCCCAGTCAAACAGGCAGCGGCAGCCGTGGGCCAGAGTCGGCTTATGTGGGCCTATGAAAAGGCGTTTGAACGGCTGAACATCCAGGTGGCGCAGATTCTGCTTACCCACCAGGATCTTGCTGATCGCCGCCGATTTCTTAACGCGCGCCATACTCTCGCGTCGCTCATCGGCTTTGGCATCGTGCCCATCATCAATGAAAATGATACCGTCGCGGTTGATGAAATCAGGGTCGGTGACAATGACACCCTCGCGAGCGAAGTGGCTCACCTGGCCGATGCCGACTTACTCGTGATTCTCTCCGATGTCGATGGGCTGTATACGGAAGATCCGCGTAAAAACCCGTCTGCGACATTGATTCCGCTGATTGTCGAGGTTACCCACGAAGTCGAAAGTTTGGCAGGAGCTTCCAGTACATTTGAGGGCACGGGCGGGATGGCGACCAAGCTTCGAGCTGCCAAGAAAGTCGGCGAGTATGGAATCTCGACGTTAGTTCTCAATGGCGAGCGGGCCGGACTCCTCCCAACGGTCCTTGGAGGGGGACCAGGCGGAAGCCTCTTCCTTGCCCGAGAACGCCGACTGAACAGCCGTAAACATTGGATCGCCTTCACCCTTCGACCTCGCGGGCAAATTCATCTCGACCAGGGAGCGGTCGATGCTCTGACCAGGCGAGGGAAAAGTCTACTGGCATCGGGCATTCTCCGGGTGATAGGGCCCTTTGAGGCCGGTGATCCAGTCAGTTGTCTTGATACAGATGGAAAGGAATTCGCCAAAGGCCTGGTGAACGTTTCATCCGACCTATTAGATCGGATGAAAGGCCTTAAGACAGCGGACATTCAAGAACAGTTCGGACCTCAAGAATACGAGGAAGTCATCCACCGAGATAACTTGGTTATCCTCTAGCACAGAGGGCTGTGTATCGAGTGCTGAGTCTTAAATCATGCCTGTTTCCGCCTCCCATCTTCCTTGCTCAGCCCCCAGCACTCAACATTCGACCCTGAAAATCAACCGCCTCGGCCTGCTCGGCGGAAGCTTCAATCCCATTCACAATGGTCACCTAAGCATTGCTCATCAGGTCCATGAACGTATGAAGCTCTCCCGGGTTCTATTCATCCCTACCGGCGACCCGCCCCATAAACGAGGCGGTTCACTGGCTCCAGCGACCCATCGGTTTGAAATGGTGCGCCTCGCAATTGCCGAAACTCCGTTCTTCGAAGTTTCAACGATTGAGCTTGATCGGGAAGGGAAATCCTACTCCATTGACACAGTCCGCGCGATCCAGGCGCAGTATGGCCCGGCCTCGAAGCTCTTCTTTATCATCGGGCTTGATGCGTTTCTCGAGTTCCCCACCTGGAGGGCCCCTCAAGAGCTCCTGAGACTCTGCCACTTTGTTGTCGTCCCTCGTCCTGGACAATCGTTCCAGGCTCTGGCCAAGATGGCACTGTTTTCCGGCATACACACACAGGCTCTGACACAGCTGGACAGGGGGATTCTCGATCAGTTGGACATTTCCATCCCAAACTCCTCAAGTATCACTTGTTTAGTCCTTCCCCCCAGTCCAATCTCAGCTTCGGAAATCAGACAAAGAATTCGAAGCGGACTACCGCTGGCGAATATGTTGCCCCCCCCGGTAGAATCCTATATACTTCGCTATAGTCTCTATCAGGAGGAAAGCGATCACACGTGCATCTAAGGCCACCGCCCTTACCGTAGCCAGGGCGATGCTCGACAAGAAGGCTCTTGATGTCCAAGTCCTCCACGTTGCCCCGCTTACGTCAATCGCCGACTATTTAGTCATTGGGTCAGCTGAATCCGACAGGCAGACACGCGCAATCGCTGATTCCGTTGTCGACGCACTCTCTCGTGTGAACCAGCGGCCGCTGGGTCTCGAGGGGACGACCTCAGGCCAGTGGGTCCTCATCGATTTTGGCGATGTGGTAGCCCATGTCTTCAGGCAAGATGCACGGTCATATTATGCACTTGAGCGTCTGTGGAGCGACGCTCGGCAAATCCCCATTCCCGATAAGGTTGCGGCTCCTATCGCCACGGTAAAGGCACGCATGGCCCAGAAGGTGACCTCTCGGAAGATGGTTTAGGCGATGTTCAAACTGCTGATCACCATTTTTCTCATCAGCGCCGGCGTATTCATTTACAGTTATTTCCGCGAGCTGAATCCTGGAACCGTCGTCGTCCATACCGCACCCGGCTCGGAGTTTGAGCTCAGTCCGGTCACCCTTGTGTTGATCTCCATGGCATGTGGAGCAGTGCTCGCGACCTTTGTCGTGGGCTTGCAGCAAACGGCGCACCTGATTCTCAACTGGCGCAGTAACCGCCTCGTGCGTCGCAAGGAGAAGGTCGATACACTCCACCGAGACGGAACCCACGCGTTCATGTCGAAACGCACCTCGGAAGCGATCGCGCTTTTGGAGAAAGCCCTGGCCATCGATCCCAACCGTGTCGATTCGCTCCTATGGCTGGGGAATATCCACCGATCAGAGCGGAATTTTTCCGAGGCAATTCGGCTCCACCAGCATGCGCAACGCGTGGACGATCGGAACATCGAAGTTTTACTGGAACTCAGCAAGGATTTGGAAGAAGCCAAACGTTACGAAGAAGCGCTTCAGTCGCTCCAGAAGATTCTGAAGATCGAACCGGACAACCTGACCGCACTCATCCGGAAGCGGAACCTCAATATCCGTATGGAGCGATGGAGCGACGCGCTTGAGATTCAGCACCGCTTGCTCAAGGCCAATCTTCCCGCCCCGGAAAAGCAGGCGGAGGAGGCCCTGCTGGTCGGATGCATGTATGAAGTCGGGCGTCAACTGCTCGAACGCGGGCACCCCGACAAAGCACGCCGATACTTCCGAGGCGCCATCAAGAAGGACCGCAGTTTCCTCCCCGCCTATATCGGAATGGGGGAGATTCTACTCCACGAAGGCAAGACCAAAGATGCCGTCGCAATCCTGAAGAAGGTCTATTCAAGGACTCGAAGCGTGATCATTCTGCATCGGCTGGAGGAACTCTACTTGGATCAAGGCGAGCCCAGCGAGATCATTCGGGTCTATCAGGAGGCCTTGCAGCAAGACCCGCACAATCCGGTTCTCCAGTTCTATCTGGGCAAGCTGTACTATCGACTTGAAATGGTGGATGAGGCGTTCGACCTGCTATCGACGATCGAAGGTCCGCAAGATCACCTGTTGGACTACCACAAGATCATGGCCAATCTGTACCTGCGGAAGCAGCATTTTGAAGAGGCAATCATTGAATTGAAGAAAGCCCTCAGCTTCAAGAAGCGTGTGGTCGTTCCGTATATTTGCACCCAGTGCCAACAAGAATCCGTCGAATGGACGGGCCGCTGCCGTCGCTGTGCCAAATGGAACACCCTTACCGCCCTCCCCTGGCTGGAAGCCGACGAAACCGCTGCCCGGCCAGATGGAGAATCCGCCTCCGTCCGCACCATCCCCTATCAAGGCATTGCTTCTCCGTTTGAAACCGTGTAGGTTTCCCCACCAGTGTCTGCTGAATGCTTGATCTGCCCGGTTTGTGGAGACCTGCTCCTCGATTCGAATAGATCAGAAACACAGCAGATCACCGTCATTACCTTCTGAGGATTCCATGACCTATATGACTTTGGCAGAAAAAGCGCTCAATGACGAATCCCTGACCAGAGAAGAGTGCCGTTCCGTCTTGAATACACCGGACGGCGAACTGCTCGCGTTGTTGCATGCGGCCTTTCAAGTCCGGTCCAAGTACTTCGGGCGGACCGTCCGTCTCCAGATGCTGCAGAACGCGAAGAGCGGGGCGTGCCAAGAAGACTGTCACTACTGTTCACAGTCTTCGATCTCGACCGCGCCGATCGAGCGCTACAACCTACTCCCACGGAAGCAGATGATCGACGGCGCGCGACGAGCGGCAGAATCGAAAGCCCAGCGCTACTGCATCGTCATCAGCGGGCGCAGCCCGTTGGATCGGGAAATCGACGAAATCGCAGGAGCCGTGCGCTCCATCAAGCAGGAGATTCCTATCCAGATTTGCTGTTCACTCGGCCTGATGAACGAATCCCAAGCCAAGCGTCTCAAGGCAGCCGGAGTCGATCGTGTGAATCACAACTTGAACACCAGCGAAGCCTTTCATTCCTCGATTTGCACGACCCATACGTTTCAAGACCGGCTGGCGACCATCAGAAACGCCCGCGCGGCGGGATTAGAAATTTGTTCCGGCGGCATTGTCGGGATGGGAGAAAAGGATGAGGATGTCATCGAGCTGGCGATGGCGCTTCGTGACGTCAAGCCGGATTCAATTCCCTTGAACACTCTGCATCCGGTCGCCGGTACACCATTGGAAAATTGTGACTCTCTCACACCGCAACGCTGCTTAAAAGTGCTCTGCCTCTTCCGGTTCCTCCATCCACGCACAGAAATCCGCATCGCCGGCGGGCGTGAACACAATCTACGTAGCCTCCAACCATTGGCTCTCTATCCGGCTGACTCCGTCTTTGTGAACGGCTATTTGACGACGCCTGGAGCACCGGCACCCGAAGTCTGGGGCATGATTGAAGATCTCGGCTTCACGATCGAAGTGGATTATCAGCAACCAGTGGCTGGCTGATCGTGGCAGCGGACGACCGGCCAGTACGATGAACGTCCATGAAGAAAACAACACGGAACAAAGAAACGAAAGCCTTTACTGAGGCGGTTGGACGTGCGCTTCGCCGAGCGGCCAAGGCGGCTCGGAGAACCGCCAAGATGTACGGCACGCCCATCTATGTGTGGGAAAACGGCAAGGTGGTGGCGAAGAAACCATGAGTTTCCTGCCTATGGTTCACAAGCTCTTTCTCGCGGATGTGGGTGGTCTTGCCGCCAGCTTCTTTCAAATCCTTTGAGTAGATCCGGCCATCTTGTCTTGCTAGACAACTCCATACACCGAGAGTTCTGAAAAAATCATGGATGGACACGACACGATCAACTCTGTTCAGTGATGCGAGACTGAAATCTTTGCATACTTCGTAAGTCAGTCTTCACGCTATCTTTTTGAAGCGGTAGAAGGCATCTAGCAAATACGTCCCTGGTCAAGCCTACCCCCCAATGTTTAGACATGTTTTGCCGTAAACTCTCTATACACGAGGGAGAATAAGGCAGCGCAAAACTGCTCATAAGAACGTAGTGAGACGAATATGGCCAGGGCTAGTGCGCTAAGGTAAGCAATTGCCAGGAGGTTAAGAAAAACATAGCCCATTGTTTGCATTGAGACTATAAAAAGCGTTGTCGATACAGCGCGACTTATGCGCAACACAGCCAATCTCTCTTTCAGCCAATCGTGTGCGGCTGTGTACGGCCCAGTCAATGCGTATGCTATCATAAACATTTCTAGCCGACGGCTCGAGGTATAAACAAGAGGTGTGGAAATAGGAAGAAGGCGGTGGCAACCTTTCGGGT
>JBBIKN010000013.1:0-56919 GCA_037445435.1 Nitrospira sp.
AGTTGTTCGATACGTTGGCGTGGAATCTGGCGACCCTGCACCAGTTCACACTCGATGGAGTGAATCCAGCCGCGCATGTTGGCCCGCTCTATCCAGCAATGCTCGCCTGCTTCTATATTGTGGTCGGTCATCGTCCCGATCTGGTCTCGATGCTGCACGTCGTCTTCGATCTTGGCACAGTAGGGTGCATATACCGGGTTGGAACTGGATTATGGGGCTCATGGATCGGCGCCTGGACCGCCTCCTTTGTGTTTCTCTATCCGGCCTATTGGACATTTGATCCAAGAATTCGGAGCGAATCGTTTCTCACGTTTTTGGTCAGTGTCTGGCTCTGGGCGACCATTACGTGTGGCCGGAACCCATCTTATCGTGGGTATGCACTCATGGGTCTCGCGGCTGGCTTGGCCATCTTGTGCAAACCGGTCGTCTTGGTTCTGGCGCTGGTTCTTGCGGGGTTCGTATGGATCAGCACGAAGCCGCTTTCTCAAAAGATCGGCCATGTGATCGTGTATGGCGCAACCTGTGTTACGCTGGTCGTTCCTTGGTCGCTACGAAACTACGTCGCGTTTCATCAGATCATCCCTGTATCGGTGGGGGTTGGTGCGGGATTATGGATGGGCAGTGCTCCGGTTTCTCGTGGAAGCTGGCCCATGCCGCCAGAGCGAGAGGAAGCTATCTGGGAGAGCGCCGGCATCACTCCACTTCCTTATGCACATGCGATGTACGACGTGCAAACAGATCGGCTATTGCGTGAGAAAGGTATGAGTCGGATCACAGCCGATCCGATCGGCTATGTCGGGTTGACCTTCACAAGGGTGTGGGATTTCTGGATCGGCAATTCGTTCTATTTGACCGGTGAAGGGAAAGGGGTGACAACAGGCTTGCGAACGGACGCGACGCATCGAGGATGGGCAATGGCGATCTACAGTCTGGTCAAACGACTGCTTTTGACACCGGGCTTGATCGTGGTTGCTGCATACAGTGCCTGGATTCATCGACAACGATGGCGCGAGCTTCTTCCTCTGTATCTCTTCCCCATCGGCTTAACGGTGAGCTACATCCCATTCACGGTGGAAGCTTGTCGCTATGCCTTGCCGGTCTTGCCGTGCCTCATGGTGCTTTCGGTGGCCCTGATACCGCATTGTCGGCCAATTCGATCATTCCTTGTGCAGAGGCAAACTTCTCCGCAGACCACGAGTATGTGATGGCATACGAACTGACCAAGCGGCATTTTCTTGAACTTTTGAGGACGTACGAGCCCTCTACATATGAAACCTTTGGGCCGGACGATGCACGCTTCGAGATTCCCATGCATCATGCGATGAAATGCAGAGACCGATTGCATGTGGCGCTGAAGAGCGGCTTACGCAGGCTGCCTCCTGAGAAGCAAACAATCGTGGATCTCGGGCCGTTTCCCGGAAGTCTGTTACGATTGCTGCGCAGCCTCGATTATACGAGATCGGCACAATTGTTCGGAGCTGGGTTGATGGCGTCCGAAGATTTCGTGCGTGGTATGCAACGAGAGGCACAAGTAGTGATCCTGACGGTCAATCTGGATCCTGCAGGCGGGCATTTTCAAAGCAAAGGGTATCCCGAGGAGGTGCCCCTTCCGGACAACTCTGTCCAGCTGGTATTTGCGTTGGAAATCATCGAACATCTGACGTCTCCGTTCCATTTGCTCTCCGAAGCCTACCGCATATTGGAACCGGGTGGTCATGTCGTCCTAACAACCCCTAATGTGACTCGGATTGGAAACATCTTCAAGCTCCTGATCGGGCGGACCATCAATGATCGGCTTGGTCCCCCCGGATACAACAATTCGGATGATGAATGGAGACCTCATGCTCGTGAATACGCCATGCATGAATTGGCCGACATGCTACGCCAAACCGGTTTCGACATCGCAGAGATTCGGTTTTTTCTCGGTGAAGACACACAAGAGTGCCGCCGATCCGTGAGCCAGCACGGCATCGATTGGGCAAAATGGCCGTTTTACGTCGTGCCTCATTTGCGTGGCAGTCTTCTGATTGTGGGAAGAAAACGATGAAGCCCGTCGTTCTTGCAGAACTTGCTGGATCAGCCGGCTACGGAGGAGGAGAACGGTACTTGGAATTGCTGTTCGATCGACTGGACCGCAGCCGATTTGCTCCGCTCCTGATTTGCCCTGAACCAGGTCCGTTCGTTGACAAAATGGCGGCAAAAGGGATTCCCACCAACGTGGTGCATCTGACGCCCCTCTTTAACCCGCTCGCGGCCATACGATTAGCCCACGTTCTAATGCGGGAGAAGGTGATGATTCTTCAGACCCATGGGGCTCGGGCGAACGTCTACGGGCGCCTTGCAGCCTGGTTGGCCGGAGTGCCATGTGTCGTGTCGACGGTCCACAATTCGATACGGGATTATCAAATCAGCCCCCTCAAGCGATGGATGTACGGCGCTATGCTACGCATCACGCTGCCGTTCACTGATCGCATTATTTGTGTTTCGGATGCGCTCAAGCGGGACGTTCTGGCAGACTGTCCAAACGCCGCGCCACTGACGACCACGGTGTGGAACGGTATTGACCCCGTATTATTCACCCGCTCTGGCAATCGAGATAGGATCAGGAAGGAATGGTGTGTGGGTCATGGCCCAGCGGTCGTCACAGTCGCAAGACTCACCGAAGAAAAAGGTCACCGGTTTTTGATCGAAGCTTTACCCGGGCTGATTACGGAATGGCCGTCACTCGTCTGTTTGTTTGTCGGAGATGGTGAAAGCCGAGAATCGCTTCGCGATTTGGCGAGAAGAAGATGTGTCGAGCAGTCCTGTCGCTTTGTCGGATCAAAGGACGATGTGATTGATTGGTATGCCGCGGCGGATGTGATGGTCCTCCCCTCTCTTTCGGAAGGGTTTCCGTTTGCCGTTCTCGAAGCACTCGCCATGTCTTGCCCTGTCGTCGCCACCGCAGTCAATGGCGTCCCGGAGATTATAGAGGAAGGGAAGACGGGGTTGCTGGTGCCACCACGTAATGTCCAGGCATTGGAAGCGGCTATTCGAAGTGTGCTTCGTGATCCGGCTTGGGCCGCACGTATGGCGCAGGTGGGACAGAAAGAAGTCTTCGACCGATTTACAGTTTGGAAAATGGTGCAAGACACTGTGAGGGTATTTGAAGAAGCGATGCCGACTTTACGCAGATCACCGACCATCGTTCGGCAAGCAGTACAGAAAGAAGCGGTATGACGACGGAAATCTCATACCAAGAAACCGCTATCGGATGTCCTTGCGGAGCTATGGAGCCGGTCGTTGAGGTGTTTCAAACCCCGACGAGGCGATACGTTCGTTGCCCAACGTGCGATCTTGTCTTTCTCTATCCTCGTCCCAGTCACGAATCGGTGGAAAGCTATTTTCGAGAATCCTATGACGCCGACTACGGAGCGGTCGAGGCCTCTGAAGATCGGCAGCCTGTGTTCCAGAGCGTCTTGAAGCACCTCTCCGTCTATCGGTCGTCACCGGGCTCCTTGCTTGATGTCGGATGCGGTGACGGAGAATTCCTGGCGCTTTGTCGACAGGCCGGATGGGACTGTTCGGGCATCGAGTTGTCACAGCAAGCTGCGATGCGAGCCAATCAGAAAGGATTGAAGATATTGCCTTCACACGCTCTTGAAAGGAGTGAATGGGAAGGACACTTCGATGTGGTCAGCATGATCAACGTACTGGAAACAGTAGCCGATCCGTTGATCATGCTTCGACAAGCGACCAATCTCATCGCACCAAGAGGGTTGATGATCGTACGAGCCACAAACGGAATGTTTCATCTGCCGATGCGGGTTCCTGCACGCTGGATCGGCTCACAGTATGACCAAGCCTTTCATTGGTATTTGTACACGGCCAAGGCATTGACGACATTTATGACACATGTCGGACTCCAGATCATCAGCTTGCGCAATTCCAGACCGAGCCGAGGACCGCTTTCACCTGTGCATCCCTGGTTCAGTCGATTGAAATGGGTCGTCAGTCGCACCCTCCTGTGGCCACTTTCTCAGATCCTGTATTACGCAACAAGCGGCCGCATTGTGTGCGCACCGTCATTTGAAATCGTGGCTCAGCGACCTGGGAGTAAACGATGAGCCCATACCTTACATGCCGGCGGTCCTGGAAACGTAGACTGCGGGGGTGGGTCACGATTCTGTTTCTTTGTCTCTTGGGAGCCGTGGCGGCCGTTGGCGTGCGAGTGCTGATTGAATCAGTCGGAGACGCTACCTACACGCGGTATGAGCCGGTGGATGTTCCACCGGAGTCGGTTTCGCCGCGTCATGAGCGGGAACGGGAAGAGTACGAACGACGGAATCGGGTTGTGCTGGATAAGGAGAAATAGAAAATGTGTGGGATTTGCGGGGTCATTGGACGTGACGATGGCGAGGCGCTCCAGCCCATGCTGCAGCGTCTGATCCATCGCGGCCCTGACGAAGAGGGTATCTATCGTCAACCTGAAATCGCGCTTGGTACGAGAAGACTTCGGGTCATTGATCCTGACGGAGGCCAGCAACCGGTTCAAAATGAACGAGGTACCGTCTGGGCTGTCATGAACGGCGAGATTTATAACTATCGAGAACTGCGGCAAGAGTTGTTGAGCAGAGGGCATCACTTTGTCAGTTACTGCGATACGGAAGTCGTCGTTCACCTTTATGAAGACGAAGGATTCGAAGCGTTCCGTCGATTGCGAGGAATGTTTGCCATTGCGCTGTGGGATCGTGAACATCGTACTGCATGGCTGGTTCGTGATCGCCTCGGCATCAAACCCCTGTATTACGCAATCCGTCAGGGCGGAGCCAGTAAGGACACCTCTGTCATATTTTCCTCTGAAATTCCTTCCCTGCTTGAAGCCTTGTCAAATTGGCGACTCCGACCAGAAGGGATCGCCGAGTACTTGACGCATCTATATGTACCAGGGCCAGACACGATGATCGCCGACGTGCACCAATTGCGTCCCGGTGAAGCCATGAAAATCTCAGACGGTCGAGTGGAATGGCTCCATTACTACCGTCTGGACGAAGAAGCTCGCGTTCAGACGTGGACTGATAAAGAGGACGACGAAGAAGTCCTACAGGTTTTTCGAGAGACTGTGAAAGCTCATCTGGTCAGCGATGTTCCATTGGGATTGTTCCTCTCTGGTGGTATCGACTCGGCGTCTGTGTTGGCCGTGATGGCGAAAGAACACAGTGAGCCGGTCAAGACGTTCTCGATCGGATATGAGCACCCTTCCGACCAGTCATTCAGCGAGCTGGAATCGGCGCGATTTTTGGCCAATCACTTCAAGACTGTTCATTCAGAGACGATTCTGAGGCCAGATGTCGTTACGTTGCTCCCGAAAGTGGTGGAGGGCATGGGGGAGCCATTTGCCGACTCATCAGCTATCCCGACGTACCTCGTTTCGGAGGTCGCGCGACAGACCGTCACGGTTGCGCTTTCAGGGATCGGAGGAGACGAGCTTTTTGGAGGATACCCTCGTTATTTGGGCCTTCGTACAGCGGCGCAGTATCAGTATCTCCCCGTAGCATTGCGTTTACAGATGGCCCGTTGGAGCAAGCACATCGGGGAGCGCGGAACAGGACGGGACCAAGCTGCCCGACTGAAACGATTCCTTCAGGACGGCCACTTGCCGCTCCCAGAACAGTACCGCCGCTGGACCACGTTCATTCCAGCCGAATGGGACGGCATACTTTGGGGAGACCGTTTGGAAGCGATGTTTATGGACGATAGGCCGATTGGATCTGCTGAGATGTTTTTTGACCGGTGGCCATCGTCTGACCCGGTTGAATGTGCCATGGGTGTCGACCTCCAGAGTTATCTGCCTGATGATCTCCTGCGCATGGCGGATCGAATGAGTATGGTGCACTCGCTCGAGTTGCGAGTCCCATTTTGTGATCATCAGCTTTTAGCCGCAGCCCTACGAATTCCATCCCGGGTACGTTTGGCCGGTTGGCAATTGAAAGGGTTTATGCGTCGAATGTTGCGAGATCTTTTGCCGGATCGAATTCTTCATGCACCCAAACAAGGGTTCATGGTGCCTATGGCTCGATGGCTTCGAGAGGATCTACGCGAGATGGCGCATGATCTCCTGTCCGAGGACGTTGTCAGGGACCGGGGGTATGTCAAACCGGCGTACGTGCGGTGGTTGCTAGAAAAACATGAGAGCGGCCATCGAAACTTTTCAGATCAATTGTATGCGTTGATGGTGCTGGAGCTGTGGCATCGAGGACTACGTGCCGACTCCACTGACCGAACGGCTGTGGCGGCCACGTCATGAATATTCTGTTGGTGGCTGAAGTGTCGGCGGAGCACGTCATCGGCGGAGCCGAACGGGTTCTCCGTAATCAAGCTCTCGGGTTGGCGATGCTTGGACATCATGTGGAATTGCTGACGCGGGCTCCCGAAAATGCATCAGACGGCGTGATCGAGATGAACGGAATTCGTGAACGGCGCTATTCGGTCAGTCGCGGACACGAGGTGGCGTTTTTCTGGTCTTCCGTGCGCCGATCGGTTGAACAGTTTGATCGCTTACGCGCGACAGAACCACTGGATGCCGTCATCGTTCACCAGGCGCTGGCAGGGCTCGGGCCAATTCTAGCTCGTCGCCATGCAGCATCCCGATGGATCTATATGTGTCATTCTCTCGCTCATGAGGAGTATGAGACGAGGCAAGGGGCACCTGGTTCGACTCTGGCAAGCTTGCGTCGACACGCCAACCTTCGTGCAAGACGGTCCGTAGAACGCGCGGTGATGTCCCGATGTCATAGGGTAACCGTTCTCAGTCAGTTCATGCGCCAGCGGGTCATTGGCGCGCACGGTATTTCGGCCGATCATATGACACTCATCCCAGGGGCAGTCGATCCGCATGCTTTTGTGCCGTCAGAGGATCGACGACTCGCAAAGGCAGCACTCAATCTCCCGGTCAGCCGTACGATCCTCTTCACGGTCCGAAACCTTGTGCCGAGAATGGGGCTTGATAATCTTCTGTGTGCGATCGAAATGCTGAACGATGAACAGCGCGATCTGATGCTGGTGATTGGTGGGGAAGGTCCCTTGCGCAAACAACTCCAAGCAGACATACGACAGAAAAGGCTCGGCGAAGTCGTACGCCTGGTCGGGTTCGTTCCTGAATCTCAGCTCAGTCAATACTACCAGGCCGCAGATCTTGTCCTGATGCCGAGTCTCCAATTAGAGGGTTTTGGACTGGTGATGGTCGAGGCTATGGCTTGTGGGACACCCGTGCTCGGGACACCGGTTGGGGCGATTCCGGAGATCTTGAACCAAGTTGATCCTATCCTGGTCGCAGAAGGAGTCGATGCTCGGTCGATTCGACGGGCGCTTGAACGAGTTTTGGGGCGCTTACAGGAACCAGGTGAGGCGAGTCGGTTAGCGAAAAAAGGTCGCGCCCTGATTGAACGCCGGTACAATTGGAAACAACATTGCAG
The DNA here is from genome assembly GCA_037445435.1 of Nitrospira sp. Classification (GTDB taxonomy): domain Bacteria; phylum Nitrospirota; class Nitrospiria; order Nitrospirales; family Nitrospiraceae; genus Nitrospira_D. Next base: position 7,455 of record JBBIKN010000013.1, read on the forward strand.
TGAGCTGGTCGACTTGTTAGATGATCCAATGCGGCATCGGCTGGCAGCATAGAACTGAACTGATGGCTGTCCGAAAGGTCGTGCATATCATCACTCGGTTGGATCAGGGTGGGTCGGCTCGGAATACCATGCTCACCGTGTTAGGCCATGATCGCACTCAGTTCGAGCCGGTCGTGGTCACCGGGCAAGCAGGAACGCGGGATGCGCAGGGCGGGCTCGCAGCAACCATGGAAAATCTCATGCTCTTAGAGAGGGAGACGATCCGTTACTACATGATTCCGTCGTTGGTTCGCCCTATCAGCCCAACAGCCGATCTGGCGACGCTGTGGAAACTGATTGTCCTATTGCGGCAGGAGCAACCCCACATCGTACATACGCACACGTCCAAAGCGGGAGTGCTGGGTAGGTTGGCTGCATGGATCACGGGTGTTCCTGCGATTGTTCACACGCCACATGGGCATGTGTTCTACGGCTACTTCAGTTCGATTTCCTCCTGGGTATTTGTGCAGATTGAGCGTGCACTAGCATGGATCACCGATGGGTTGATCGCGCTGACGACAGCCGAAAAGACTGAACACCTTGAGCGAGGCGTCGGGTGTGCTGATCGATTTGCCGTCATACCAAGCGGGATTGACATCGACCGCTTCAAGCAGGCCCGGAAGGCCGGAAAGGTGATACCGGAGTGGTTCGACTGCCCACCTGACGCGACGGTCATCGGGTCTGTCGGCTGGCTGACGGATATTAAGGGACACCGGTTTTTGGTCGACGCTTTCGCTCAAGTGAAACAGGCGCATCCTCATCTGCATCTCATCATCCTTGGTAGCGGAGATCAGCGTGATGCCCTGCTGCACCAGGCACGCATCGCCGGCATCAGCCACGTCGTGCACCTGGTAGGCCATCGAGAGGACGTCGAACTTGCTTTGGCCGGGATGGATTGTTTCGTCTTGCCCTCGCTCAATGAGGGAATGGGGCGGGCCTTGATCGAAGCCATGGCAGCAGGACTTCCCGTGATTGCCAGCCGCGTGGGGGGCATTCCTGCTCTGATTGAGGATGAGAAAAATGGCCTGCTGGTTCCAGCCGGAGATAGTCATACGCTCGTCGTCGCATTGCGACGGATATTGTCTAATCCTGCCTGGGCCTGCACATTAGGACAGAACGCGATGCAGAGCATTGGAACAGGCTACGGGGTCCCAGCCATGGTCCAGGCCATTGAGTCGATCTACCGAAGAGAGGCTGTGGGGCATGCATAAAGCCATCCGTCGAATGGCGACCGTACTATTTGCCGCAATCGGTCTGGCGGAGATCGTTATTGGTTCCACTGTCGCACCAGCCGCAGAGCAGTCCTCTCTGCGGGCCGCCATTCATGTGCACAGTACGATGAGTACGGGATCTCTCAGCCTGGAATCGTTGGCCAGAAGAGCCGAGGAGCAGCAGTTGGATGTCTTGATTCTGTCAGAAAACTTCACGTTGCAATATGACTATGGCCTCCAGCCGCTTGAGGGATTCCTGAAGTACCACGTTGCTTTTCCCTCAATCATGGAATACGGCGTCCAACGATTCCTTGATGAGGTTCGTGCAGTACGGCACCGCCATCCGAATCTGATTATTATTCCCGGTGTTGAGGTCGCCCCCCATTATTACTGGACTGGTTCGCTGCTGCGCGGAGATCTCACCATGCACAATGCCCAGCGGAATCTTCTCATCATCGGACTGGAAAGGGCCGAGGATTATGAGCATCTTCCTGCCCGTGGAAATTCTCGCTCGTTCGTGTGGGGCTGGCGGAGCATGATCAATGGACTACCATTGCTTCTGTTGGTCCCTGCCGTCTGGTCATGGAAACCTCAAGACTTGGGACGATCTGATAGGAAAGGATCCGCATTTCGCCTTCGGCCAGGCCTGGCCGTTTCCCTCGTGATCACATCCGTCGTCCTGACGGCTAACGCGTGGCCGATGAAGACACCTGTCTACAGCTCTCATGACGGTACTGTTGGGTACCGGCCTTATCAAGCCTTGATCGATCGGGCGGTTGAGCGGGGCGCGTTGGTGTTTTGGTCGATGACAGAGGCTCGCGATTTCAGCCGGCACTCATTCGGCCCGCTCGGAACGGTCACGGTCAAGACTGAACCCCATCCCGAAGCGTTAGTCTTAACGCAAGGTTATACAGGATTCGGCGGGCTCTACCAGGACGCCAGGCGAGTCATCGCACCGGGTGGTGTATGGGATCAAGTGCTTCAATCGCACATGACAAGTGGCCACAACGTGTTCCCGGCGATGATCGGAGAAGTGGCGTTCCACGGAACCGCGGATCCTGGAAAAGATCTGGATCGGGTGTATACCGTTATCCAGCCTTCTGAGCGAACAGAAGCCGGCATCATGGCTGCGCTCAAAACCGGTCGAACCTATGCAGTTGCAAGAGGTGATCAGAACATTCTGCTTCGGCTCGATGAGTTTAGTGTGTTGCTCGACGGTCAGTCCGCGGGGATCGGCGAAACGCTTCACGGAAACAGGAGTGGCGACATCCTCGTCCGTGTCGCAGTGTCCGCCATCGATGGGAAGCGGTATGCGGCGAAGCTTCGCATCATTCGATCCGGTCAGGTCATTAGGCAGATTGAAGGCCAAACTCCCTTGCAAATAGAACTGGCGGACTGTGAGGTTCGGTCTGAAGAGTGGGTGCACTATCGCGTGGAGGCAGTCAGTAACAGTGGAGAATTATTGACCAATCCGATTTATGTTGCGCCGGCACATCGCAGAAGTGCGGCCCATCATCAGCACCTGACGCACGCTCTGTGGAATGTCAACCAAGAGCTGGTCCCCGCGAGCTGAGAGACTGACAAACCATGCGCGTGGCCATCCATCAACCACAATTTTTGCCATGGCTTGGGTATCTCGACAAGATCGATCAAGCCGACCGCTTTATTATGTTGGATACCGTCCAGTTCAAGAAGAACGAATGGCAGAATCGTAACCGCATCCGGACCGCCAAGGGATGGCAATGGTTGACAGTTCCGGTACTGCAACATTTTGGGCAACGGATCGATGAAGTCCTGATTAATCCGACGGCTACCTGGAAAGCTCAGCATCTACGCGCCCTGGAAATACATTACGCTCGGGCACCGTACCGTAACCCATATCTTGACCAGTTACATGAGCTCTACTCTGCACCCTGGAATAAGTTGAGTGAACTCAACAAGGCGACCGTGCGATGGTTGCTCGAGGCCTATGGAATCACTACACCGGTCCATAGCGCCGCTGACTACTCGGCTCGCGACGAGCCGACAGACCGGTTGATCGACCTTTGTCGGGCGGTCGGTGCCACTCAGTATCTTGCCGGAGCGGGTGCTGAGCGCTACATGGATAAGCCGCGATTCGAATCCTCGGGTGTCCGGCTGGACACGCAGGTGTTCCAGCACCCGATCTATCGTCAGGTGTACGAGCCATTCGAGCCGAATCTGTCCGCACTCGATCTTTTATTGATGCAAGGGCCCGACGCCCTCACGGTACTGCGCCACACACGAACGATAAATCATTCCATGACCGGTGTGTAGGAGGATCGGACATGAGGGGTATCGCTGTCAAAGAACCGATGCGCATTCTTGCTCTGGGAGCCCATCCCGACGACATCGAAGTCGGGTGTGGTGGAACATTGATCAAGTATGCGGAGAATGGCCATCGCATTTTCCTGATGGTCATGACTCAAGGTGGGGCTGGCGGCAATGTCTCGGTTCGTAAGAAAGAGCAAGAGCGGTCAGCCAAACTCTTGCAAGCCGAAGAAGTGTTCTGGGGAGGTTACCAGGACACGGAAGTTCCGCTAGGACGAGATCTGATCCAAACCGTCGAAGAGATCGTGCGGAAGATCGATCCGCATTTTATTTTCGTTCACTACCATGATGATACTCATCAAGATCACCGACATTTGGCGATGAGCACGATTACCGCTACACGGTACACGAAAAATGTCCTGTTTTATGAAGGGCCAACCACGCAGAACTTCGCACCCACGGTTTTTGTGGATATACAGCACGCGTTGGATCGAAAAATTCAAGCCTTGGAAGCGCATGCCTCACAGGTGAAGAAAACCAATATCGAAGGGATCAGCATTGCGGATCTCGTGAGGTCATCGGCCCATTTCCGCGGGATTCAGGGTCGCGTGAAAACCGCGGAAGGATTTTTACCTTTGCGATTGTTCATCAATATTGGAGTATGAGAACGGTTGATAGGATGATCCCTCACTCACGGCCCTCCATCGAAACAGATGAGCTTCAAGCCGTGATCGACGTGTTGCGATCCCGCCGGCTGGCTCAAGGAGCTATGGTCGAACAATTTGAGCGCGGGATGGCAGCCTATTTTGGCCTGACCGGTGGAGTCGCCGTCAGCTCCGGGACGGCGGCACTGGAAGTTGCGCTTCGAGCATTGGGAATCGGACCAGGCGATGAGGTGATTCTTCCGAGTTATGTCTGTGCCGCTCCCTGGTTGGCCATCCAACGTGTCGGAGCAATGCCTCGCGTGGTCGATATCGAGCTGGATACCTTCAATATCGATCCATCAGCAGCGCGTCAGGCCCTCACTCCGAAAACCAGGGCGTTGATCGTCCCTCATCTATTCGGCCTTCCCGCCGATTTGACGGCCCTGGAACGGTTGGGAGTGCCGATCATTGAGGACTGTGCGCAGACACTGGGTGCCAAGGAGCAGGGCAGGGCCGTGGGATCAGTCGGCATTGTAACCATTTGCTCCTTTTACGCGACAAAGCTGCTCTGCACAGGAGAAGGGGGGATGGTGCTGTCACGCGATGAAAGTTTGTTGGAACGAGTACGCACGCTGAGAGAATACGATGAAGCACCCTCTCTCCGTCCGGCGGCGACGAATGTAAAGATGACTGATCTCCAAGCCGCGATCGGCATGGCACAACTGAACCGCTTGGCGCTCTTCCTCGAACGACGAATCTGCCTCGCGGACGAATACCGAGCGACGCTGAACGGTGCCAGACTTGTACCGCCCATCGTACCGGCTGGCCGCACACACGTATACTACCGGTTCGTAGTGCGTATACCAGACCGTCGTGATCAGGTGGATGGTATGAACACCTGGATAGCACGATTTGAAGGCCGCGGCGTTCAATGCCGGAAGCCGGTGTTTCGCTCGCTTCATCGCTATCTGGAGCTAGACGGCTTCCCCGCCTCAGAAGAAGCGGAGCGTACTGCACTTTCGATTCCGCTATTCCCGTCGCTTACGGAGGAAGATGTGGCCCAGGTACATGTGGCGTTGCGTTCGGAGTGGTCATGAAGGCACTCGAAACGGAGCTGACTCCTCCATTTTGCGCCAGGACATGGTGTGGGATCACGCCGGCCGTGTCCGGCGCGGCACTAGGAGCCGTTGTCCTGGCTATTCCCTCTGTTCGAGAACTCTTTCAGATGGAAGGCCTCCGATGGCTGCATATCTTTCTCTTCGCGTTTCTTGGAACCGGAACCGTTACCCCGCTGATGGTCTGGATTGGCCATCGGTGGAATCTTGTCGATATCCCGGCTGATCGCAAGATCCATGTGACTCCGACTCCTCGTCTGGGTGGTCTTGCTTTGTATGTCGGCTTTGTCGGGTCCATACTTCTTAACTCAATCGTGCCTGATTGGATGGTGGCTATTCTGGTGTCCGGCTCTCTGTTGTTGATCATCGGGGTGCTGGACGATATTCGAGAGCTGCCGGCCGCAGTCAAGCTGATCGGACAATTGCTCGCGGCTGGACTAGTCGTCGCGTCCGGCAAGGTATTGACCCTCTTTCCTGCCGGAGTACCGGGTGATGCAGCCAATATTCTGTTGACCTTCCTCTGGATCGTCGGGATCACAAATGCGTTCAACTTTTTCGACGGCATGGATGGATTGGCTGCCGGCCTTGCGGTTCTGATAGCCGGGTTTATGGGCGTCGTGGCATTTGAGACCAATCAGGCCTGGTTGGGCTGGCTGGCGATTGCCATGATCGGAGCAGGCCTTGGCTTCTTACCATACAATTTTCGAGGGACCAGGCCGGCGGTTATTTTCCTGGGCGACGGCGGTTCGACGTTCATTGGTTTCACATTGGCCTGCCTGGCCGTGAAGGGGAACTGGGCGGACTCGAGTCCTATTGTGTCCTTCAGTAATCCGCTGCTGATCTTTGGCGTCCTCATCTATGACATGATCCACATTACCGTAGAGCGTGTCATCACAGGCAAGGTCAAATCCGTAAGAGAGTGGCTGGACTATGTCGGAAAGGATCATCTCCATCATCGCCTGGAGCGAGCTCTTGGTTCACGGCAGGCCAGCGTGACTATGATATTTCTCTTCACGATTTGTCTCGGGCTGGCCGCGCTGGCGCTCCGACATGCCGGAGCGATGGAGGCGGTGCTGCTCCTCATTCAGGCCGGCTTGATTGCCGCCATGATCACCCTGTTGGAAATCAGTGGTCGTCGCAGATAGGGCTTGCACTCCTTCTCCGTTCCCGCTAGAAGAATTCCACCATGGTCCCGACCGTTGAATGGAAAGACGGCGCTGTCCGCCTGCTCGATCAAAGTCGTCTCCCTGAAACGATTGCATTCCTCGACTGCCGTGACTATCAGACGGTGGCTGATGCGATCCGCACGTTGAAGGTCCGTGGCGCTCCGGCGATCGGTGTCACGGCTGCCCTGGGGGTGGCTCTTGGCGCTCAGTCAATCGATGCGACGGCATATCCTGCTTTCGCTCAGGCCGCTCTCAAAATTTGTGACGAGCTGGCTTCGACTCGACCAACGGCAGTGAATCTCTTTTGGGCCATTGAGCGGATGAAGCGAAAACTCGACGCCCTGCGAGATCATCCGGTCTCCTTCCTCAAAAAGGCACTCGTCGAGGAATCTCAAGCGATACTTGAAGAGGATATCGTACTCTGTAAAACGATGGGTCGTCATGGGGCAGAGCTGATCGAGGATGGGCAGACTGTGTTAACGCACTGCAACGCGGGCTCCCTCGCAACGGCAGGATACGGGACCGCACTCGGAGTAATCCGTGCTGCATGGGAACAAGGTAAGAAAATCAATGTGATTGCAGATGAAACTCGTCCTATTCTTCAAGGTGCCCGTCTCACCGCATGGGAGCTTATGCAGGATGAGATTCCTGTCACTCTGATAACGGATAATATGGCTGGTTCACTTATGAGGTTGGGGAAGATTCATCTCTGCATCGTGGGAGCCGATCGGATCGCTGCGAACGGGGATGTGGCCAACAAGATCGGCACCTATTCCGTGGCCGTCTTGGCGAAGGCTCACAATATTCCTTTCTATGTTGCGGCTCCTTATTCAACCATCGACCTGAAAACAAAATCCGGCGCTGATATTCCGATCGAACAGCGAAATCCATTAGAGGTGACGACCGTCCACGGTAGTCATCCTGTCGCACCTAAAGGTGTAGCAGTCTACAATCCTGCCTTCGATGTCACGCCCGCCGAACTCATCACCGCCATTATCACCGAACGAGGAGTCTTTAAACCTCAAGAGATTGGCGAATGTTTCATCATCTGATCATTCGGGTCGGTACGTCCTGAAGGCATGGCTTCTTCCGGTCCAATCCCTCCTCGAATGCTGGTTTTGAGGCGTGGTCGTACATCTCCAAGGTGACAAGAGGTGCTCGTGGCCCGGGACTAGTCTTCCCACACCAGGATTTTCTACAGGAGAACTTGTCCTTGCCCGGATGATTGGGGGTCAATATTCCAACCGTCAACACTACAAACACCATGATGTTTTAGAAAACTCCTCCGTCGCTTCCCGTGGCATCTCGCTTGCCTATTGAGGTCCGCAAGGGAGGTCGACCATGGAGGTCTTGGTCAATACCGACAATCATATCGAAGGCACGCTGGAGCGCGGCGAAAGACGCAAGGAGTGATACGAGATGCGTTGGCACGGTTTGGCGACCAAATTACCAGAGTGGAAGTCTTTTTCACCGACGAGGACAGTCGCGTCAGATCGACGCAGAACGATAAGCGCTGCCTCATTGAAGTGCATCTGGCTGGCTTGAAACCCATGGCGGCGAGTGAACGAGGTGCGACGGTCGATCAAGCCCTCGCCGCGGCAGCCGACGCGATCGAAAAGACGCTCGATCGCAAGCTTGGACGATTGCACGATAAGCAGGGTCGAGGTTCAAATCAGGCGGTGTGAGGAGTGATACAGCCCGATTATCCTTTTCCGCACGCGGCCTCCCACAAGCCTTGATTGATCGTTCCTGGCTCAACGGGAATCCAGTGACCTTCGTTCGTGTGCCCACTGCCGCCAATGACCTCGGCCGTCCCCATATGGCCATAGAAGTCAGTGGCGGCTAGAGTCCGGACCTGTTTCTCGACACAATCGAACTGTTTGGTCATCATCGTGGAGTAAAATCGGGTAGGCGATCTGTTGCCCTGCATCCACTTCCAGTCGATCAATGCGGATATGGTCACCAGATTGCCTTCTCGGTGGATGGTGTCGGGGTCGATGTATGCGGTTTGCAATGGGTGTGATTGATACCGACCATCAAGGGCCACCCATTCGGCATGTGCAGGCCTGTCAACCAGGATTAAGAATGTAAACGCGAGGCAAAAGCTAAACCGGTACATGAGCATGAGTGCATCTTGTCTCCTATGGAGATGACTATATCAGCTGGACAGTCTATCAGGAAATGGGGGCCCTCCTCGTAATTCAGGAGGGCCCAGCAGAGGCAAGCAGGAGCCGCAGGGAGTTAGCACTTATTGATTCTAGGTCTCGGCTGCACCTTTGATCGAAGTTGGTCTATTCGATCAGTGATAAAGCTGAACCGTTTCTTGGGCGGATACGGGAACCGATAGGCAATCGGTTCTTCTTGCGGCGGCAAATGGTTCATGTCGCGATAGACATTGACCGGCGCTGAATCTGCTGCCAGGTGAAACATGGAGCGATAGCCCAGCCCGCAGCCGGTGATGTTGAGCAGTTCGCCGAACCCGTTTTGAGAGGCCCGCTGGATCGCCCTTTGTCCAATCGACTTATATGAGTAAAATTGTCCCTTCGCCCACTTGTGTCCCCAGTACAACTGCTCCACAGTCATCTTGGCCGGTTTATAGACGACATGCTCCCCGGTATAGGCGGTCCAATTCTCCGTCAGAATCCGTCCGGCTGCTTTGAGTTCCGCAAACTGCTTGGTGCCGGGATAGGGTGTCATAATGCGCCAGAGCGCTCCCGCCAAGCCCATCTTCGTCGCCCATTCAGCGGTCCGCTCAAAATCAAAGACATCTTCATGGTCCAAGCCGCAGATAAAGCCGGCATGAATATCGATCCCATGATCGTGTATGCGCTTGATCATCTCTTCATACAATTTGGCTTGATTTTGTTTGTCGACGGATTTGAGCGAATCCTGGTTGATGGATTCGAGTCCCATAAACATCGCCGAACACCCGGACTCTTTCAATGTCTTGAGCAATTCGGGATGATGGGCGATGTACGTCGCGCTCATCTGGCTCATCCACTTCTTCCCAAGCGGCTTCAAGGCCTGGCACAGCTCACGCGTATAGGCCGGATCCGATAATAAGTCGTCATCCCAAAACATCACCATCGGCCCGTTCATTTTTTCGACGAGTTTGACCACGTCGGCCGGCGGTTTTTTCCGAAATCCATACTGGCCGCCGCCGAGCGCCAAGTGGATGGAGCAAAATGTACAACGGTAATTGCATCCTCGGGTCGCCGTCAGGGCATCCCGGAACATATACCCTGGCGGAAGGAGATCCCAGCGTGGTGGCTTCTCATCCCATTTCTCAACCATGTAGGGCATGCGATACTGTTGTTGCATTTTGCCTTTCTTGAAGTCCTCAATTAACCGCGGTACGGTCAGCTCACCCTCACCGATGACGATGGCATCGGCGTGCTTGATGGCTTCATCCGGCAGGGTGGAGGGGTGAATCCCACCGAGTACGACTTTGGCTCCGCGCTCTCGGAAGAGCCGCGCAACCTCATAGGCACGAATGGCGACGACGGTTGTGACCGTGATGAACACCAAATCGTAGTCGCGCGTGAAGTCAAGAGGACCCACGATTTCGTCTTGTATCTCAATGTCCCACTCGTCCTCTGGAATGAGGGCGGCGAGGGTCGGGAGGTTTAAGTTAGGTGTACGGAACAGCTTCCAGACCGAGTCCCATTTTTGATCTTCGGGATGTGGAATAATGAGACCGACCTTATAGTGCCCCATCGTGTGCCCTCCTTCAGATTGTTTCGCGACTGCCGCTCTTCCTAAGAGCTTCTCCTGGACGCATCCTTATATCACCTGATCGTACTTCTACCACCTGGTGGTTTTCCTAGGGGTAGAGGAGAAACCCCTGGACTGATGCATACCCGTTGTCAACAGATCTGTCCAGTTCCTATCGTCAGCATCTAATGAACTGTGTGCACCGTACGAGCCAGTGTCGTACAAGATGATGCCCTGACGGCCTTGAACGTAGAGATACGGTCCGATGAGCGCCTCAAAGTTCGTCGGTGAGGCGGAGCGATAGGGGTTTAGAGACAATCCAAATTCAATGAAACGGTGTGAAGCGGCATCATGCTCTGCATCGGAAGGGTCAGCGGCACGATTTGACGACGACGCTTCGACTTGTGTGCAGTTCGGTGACTCGGCGTGCGTGATGTGCGGAAGAAGGATGAGGATGCCGGTGAGCAGGAATCTCATCGCGAATCAATTAATTGACGGAGCCTAGACTAACTTGTTTATGTGGGCAGAATCAAGAGTCCTGAGGACACCGATGGAAGGAGGTACGGAGAGAATTCAACCATTGCCCAGTTGAGGCTTAGGCAATTTCATGTAGTTTGACGAAATTCGTGCCGCCGGCTTGCCCCGCTTTTGTCCCAGAAACAATGACGATTGTTTCTCCGCGCTTGATCAATCCTTTTGCTTTGAGCCGCTGTTCTGCTTCATCGATCCATGCATCGGTGTGCCCTCCTCGAGGCATGACCAAAGCACGTATCCCCCAATAGAGCGCCATTTGTTGCCTGATCGTCTCAGTAGGGGTAAAGGCGAGGATCGGCGTGCGTGGTCGTTGTTTCGAGATCAGCCGAGCAGTGGTGCCTCGTTCAGTGAACGCGACGATGGCGCTTGCGGCGATCGCTCTTGCAGCAGAAGATGCAGCAGCACAGATGGATTCGGGAATGGAGAGATTTTCCATGTCAGTATGACGTCGGGACGGTACTCCGGCTTCCGTGCCTTCCTCTGCCGCGCGAATGATCCGGTCCATCACCGACAACGTTTCGATCGGATGGGCGCCGACGGCTGTTTCGGCCGAGAGCATAAGCGCATCGCTTCCATCGAAGACGGCATTCGCGACATCGGACGCTTCGGCTCTGGTGGGACGCGTGGCCTGCGTCATCGACTCCAGCATCTGCGTGGCTGTGATGACCAAGCGACCCCGACGGTTGGCCGCTACGATGATCCGTTTTTGGAGAACCGGCACAGCTTCGGGACCTAGTTCTACTCCCAAATCTCCTCGGGCGATCATCACACCATCTGCCTGGTCCAAGATGCCGTCCAAGGAAGCTATGGCTTCGGCCCGTTCAATCTTGGCGATGATCGGCACGTTGCCTCCGCATTCTGCCAACACAGTCCGTGCTGCTTCAATGTCCTGTGGCCCTCGCACGAATGATAACGCGAGGTAATCTACCCCCTGTGCTACTCCGAATCGAATGTCTTCTCGATCTTTCTCCGTAAGAGTCGGGGCGCTCACGACCGTGCCGGGCAGATTGATGCCTTTGTGCGAGGTGATGGTGCCTCCGGTTGTGACTGAACATTCGACAAGATCATCAGCGATACGGTCGGCTCGTAGCTCAATGAGCCCATCATTGATCAGCACTCTGGCTCCTACACGAAGATCGCGTGTAAGAAACGGATACATGACCGGGATCTCGGGGTGAGTGTAGGCATGAGTGTAGGCAAAGGATGGTGCATCGAGCCGTTCGCCTAATAATGACGTAGAAGGAGGCCGCAAACACACGACTTGGCCAGGGCATACCTCAATCCCTTCTTTCGCCACAAGACCCACTCGAATCCTGGGACCTTGCAGGTCCTGAAGGATGGCCACGGCTGCGTCATGCCGTGCGGCTACCTCGCGGATCGCTGTGATGGCGCGGGCGTGCGACTCATGGTTGCCATGAGAGAAATTCAATCGGGCTACGTCCATCCCATTCCCGATCAACTGATCGAGAATGGCTGGTGAGCTACTTGCTGGACCGATCGTACAGACGATCTTGGCCTTTCGCATATCAATGTCTCGATGCTTGGTTATCTCCAGCTGGATGGGAAGAGGACAAAGAATACCACAGATGCACTCACTACTGAACGCGTCGTATGGCGATTTTGTCAGGAATACGGTTAGGACTTAAGTAGAGCGGTTGATGTTCAACAGGTCGGACTTTGGCGGATGCTCGCCACAGAGTCCGGCCTGTTGTTTACAGCATCATCACTCTCGGTTATTCCGGTGCGGCACTCACTTTCGTGCCTTCTTTCACGGGTGGTTCAATTGTGATATTCGGGCCCTCTACCCTGGGAAGCAGCCCCGCTCCCGGTTTCTCCAACAGGCGTTCGTCGTTTTGGTTGAACAGCAAGGTTTGCTTTGAACGGCTGTCGTCAAAGATCGCCGCGTTGGTGAGCGATTCTTGGTGTTTTGCACTGGCTTGGCCTGGATCGTTTGCCAGTGATTGACCCGTTACCGGATCGACGGCCTTGTCCATCGGATAACCAGGGTGTTTGGGTAACATGGCCGGATTTGCGAACGCGAGGAATATCGACAACGGCACAACGATAGTTGCAAACAACACCATGGTTGCGGTTCTCATGGCGAAACCTCCCGGCTAAGGTGGAAGAGACAACAACGCCCTCGCGGGCACAAGGCCATCGAGGGCGTCACATGCCGATAGATGGAATCTAGGAATAACCGTGTAGGTCACCCCGGTTTCATAAAATCCTCCGGGATCTCTTACAGCATCGCGCTCAAAATGATGGGAGTCAAGGCAGGAAGAATCGGCTCATGAGGCGGTTTTAGGCAATCAACAGGGACCGTCTTAAAACCCCAGTTCTTTTTCGAGGTCGGCTTTCTTCTTGTCGAATTGCTTTTGTTCGGATTCGCTCTTCTGGCCAAACGTATTCTTGATGCTCTCGCTTGCTTTCTCCATGGCCCGCTGAGACTCCTCTCCCTTCTTCTTGATCTGGGCCGCCAAGTCCGTCGCCTTCGGCGAACCGGAGAATTCGTAATACATCACGGCATGGCCCTGTGTAAAAGTCGGATCCGGACGCTTCATGATGGTATCACCGCGCTGTTCCGCGCGATCCTTCGCCGGTTTGTCTCCACCGGGAAGGTATTTCATCCAAAGAGCCGCGCTTCGAAGTTTACCGAGGGATTGTGTGGCAGCTTTGCCGAGGTCACCGATGTTGCCGGTCAGGCCTTGGGCGTCTCTCTCCTCGGCCTTCATCAGCCGATCGGCATTGGCGGATGCCACCTTTGCCAACTCTTGCCGGAACACCGCCGGGGAGTTGTAGGGTTGCCTCGAGCCGGTGTTGGCGTCGACCGGACCGTACCGACCGTTATCGATGTTCCAAGCAGCCTCGAAGAGGCGCAGATCATCTGGCTTGGCCTGAACCGCCTTGAGCAGCACGCGGTTGGCTTCCTGGTGGTCGCCGATGGCTTCGAAGTACCGGAACGCCGAGGTCTGGCCGTCGGCCCGTATCGGCTCAGCTGAATAGAGCACACCTTTGGTCTCGGCCGTTTTGGCCAGATCCCGACCGAGTTTCGGCATATTGGCCGTGGCTCTCATGACCGCGTGCTTGTCATACCGATCCATGCACTCGTCGGCGAGGACGTGCATATAGGCGACAAAGAGGGCGGCGGGTTGACCGGCTTGCTCGGCTTTCTGCAACGCACCCGATCGAGCCAAGGTGGCTTTCTTTTCTTCATCACCGAGACAGGGGTCGTCCGCATGGGCGACGGGGGGCGTGAGAGCCGCGACGATCAAGACGCATCCAGCCAATTTCATCACACGCATAAGGTCACTGCCTCCACTCTTATTTGCCGAAGAGCCCCTTCATCATCTTGTTGACATCGATAGGGGATTCACGTTCCTCCGTTCTCGGTTTCTTGGTTCCGCGACTGCGCCCCCGATCCTGAGGCTGCTCGCCCCCCATCATCATCTGGCCCATCATGGCCCCCATGTCGTTCTTGGTGTATCCGGCTGGAATTTCAAAGAGGGCGGGATCCTGCTTCTCGATCTTCAGATTCGTGAGTTCACTGGCCATGCGGGTTTTCTTGTCGCCTTCTTTCGACAGCAGGTCCATCTTAACGGTAATGCCTTCTTTTGTGGTCCAGAAGAAACCGCCGAACTTTCCCGAACCATCCTTTTTCACGGCTACGACCTTTGATTTGATCGTCTTCATTCCGTTGACTGTTTCCTGGCCGATCTCTGTCTGCTCAACAATCTCAAACGCATCCATGCCAGAGGCAGTTGAGTCATCCATCGGCATTTCCATATACATATCTCCCATCAACTGCCAAACCACTTTCTTGTCCTTGCGAATGATCATCGTCATACCGTCCGATCCACCCATTTCCATCCGTTCTTTGTCGGCGGTGTGGTAGATGCGTGACTTCATCGTCATGCCGCTCTCTGTCTCTATGGTGCTGTCGGCAGAGAAATCCGCTTTCACTTCAGGTGGCGGTGCAGCATTCACGGCGAGTGGGATAAGCATGAGGCATATCAGCAGCCCGGCGTCGCGAAGTCGTTTCATAGGGACGTCCTCCTAGGGTGTGTAGGGGAATTGAGGGTATCGGGATTCGTTACCGGGGTCAATAAGCAGAAGTGCGGAGGGTGCGTATTCAAGGAATCGTCAGGCCGATGGGAAAGGTCGCCGCATAGCCACTGTTTGATTCCGATGGCTCCAGTATCAATTGATCACCGCCGTCGCGAAAGATGAAGTCATGAGGATTTCGCACTCGACGCCGTCCTTTCGATGAGTAGGGAAGAGCGGTATGCACACGGTCCGTCAGTTCATCGGGAAAGTACAATTGGGAGGTAAATTCGTAGCGTTTGCCGGCCATGGGCGTGGTCCGAATCTTGAGATGAATGTGGACGGTTCGGATAGGGTACCAGCCTGGATAGATAGTCAGGAATCGTGCTGTTCCTTGCGCATCGGTCAGCTGATACCCTCGTAAAAACTTCTGCCCAACAGTATTGAATCCAGGGTCTCGTACGTCGGAATAGACTCCCATGGCGTCGCACTGCCAGACATCGACTTGGGCATCTCGTAAGGGAAAGCAACCATTCGCGTTGAGCCGCATCACCTGAAGGTTCAGCGTCAGCGGTATGCCGGCCTTTATGCGACCATCTGTAGGATCAGAGCGAACGTCTGAACGATGCAAACGTTCGTCGACGAAATAAGGCCCCTCGGTTTGCTCGGGTCGGACCACACAAAGAGATCGAGACACGCCGGTAGCCGTCTGTCCCAAGGTATCCCCCATCAACCAGGCAACACCGGTTGCTCCTAAGAGCAACATGGCTTCGCGGCGCGAGAGAAAGAAGTCTATCTTTTCGTCGTTGTTTTTCATGCACGCATCAGGATGTCAACACTTTCGAGCTCACTGCCAGTCCATTATCCATTACCTACCTCTGAGCCGCGGTGAAACTCGTGGCGGAGGAGGTGGGGGAGATGAGGGGCCGGGCGAAAATGACCTTGGGCCCCAATAATAGGGGTAGGGTCGGTAGAAACCGGCTCCCCAATAAGTGTAAGGATAGGCACCATACGGGTAGAATCCACCCCAAGGTGGATAATAGGAACCATAGTACAAACTCCTGTCTCTGTTCTGAGCCGCAAGGGTCTTCCAGTCGATAATATGTTTCACTTCCAAGACCGGATAAACATAATCGCTTTCATCCAGCTGCCTTGTCGTCACGCCCTTCACGGTGCCGATCACAGTAATGGGCGTGCCTTCAGGGAGGCTCGCCGGATCGAGGGATGCTTCTCGTATTGCCAAGAACCGCCCTTTGGACCGAAGACGATCTTCCGTTAATCTCCCTTCTTCCCCGGTCGGTCGTTGCAGGACCTCTAGTTCCGTCCCCTCGCGTGTTCGTTTCCCTTTGATGACCGTACCTCCAAGCATGACGGTTCGCCCGACATATTCGCTAGGTGATTGTTGCAAATCTGCAAATCGTACACTTCTATCGATCTCGTTCTCCAACTCGAGAGGTATACCGAGTGACTCGGCGGTTCGTTGAACCTGATGGAAGGATTCAGCGCAGGCCGTCAAGAACGACAACCCACACAACAGGGAAAAGAGCGCCATCAAGCGGGACATGGATGGTCACCTCTCCTAGAAGTGATAGGACAGCCCACCGAGGACGTGCTGTGCCCTATAATTGCCGCTGAACCCACCCAAAGAACCCAATGCTTGGTCAAACTCAAACGTTGCTCCGGTATATTTGTACTCCGTAAAGACGGCGATTTTTGGCGTGACGAATGCTCGCAGGCCGGCTAGCACATTCCACGCCGCCGCTACGTCACTGTCGCTTCGTACGGTAGCGGTGTCACCGATATGGGCGATTCCTGCTCCTATGCCGACGCCTGCATAGGGTTGGAAGGTACGCCCCGGATAGCGCGCGATAAAGTTGACACCGACAGTAGTGACCCGAAAATGGATGCCGGGATCAGCAGGAAGAGTCGCGGTGGGTGGCAAGCTCTTAATATGCGGAGTAGTATTGAAGACTTCTCCCTCAATTCCGTACCAACTGTGTCCGGGGAACAATCCCACCTTTCCTCCATAAGTAATTGAGTTCTGGAGATCAAAGTCGGCCAACGGTCCCGGAACTCCTGCGAAGCCCCCCGTTCCTGCGATACTATTGATGCGATCCGCAAAGGTCACACCCGCTTGCCCGGCCATATACATTTCTGCGGAAACGGCTGTGCCGAGAGATATGAATCCACACCCTGCTATCACAAGGGTCGTGATAAACGGAGCGTTCTTTTTCATGGTTGTTCTTCCGAGCAACATCATCATAACAAAAAAAAGCCGGTTGCATAGCCTCTCAACACCACAGAGTTATCATGAGAGTTGTCGTGGCTTAGGGCTTCAGCTCCGCGTTTGTCTTCTGTATTGCAAACCGGTGATCATAACAACAGGGGAAATCCGTAAGTGTCCATTGGATTGCGGCCCATATCTGTGGTACACCATCTCGATGAATGATGACTAGAATGATGTTTCTGCTGACCCCATTCATTTATTATCTATTGAGGGAAGGAGCCGAGCCATGGGACTCATGGACCAATTAGGACAAGCGGTAGGTGGCATGCTAGGTGGACAGAGCGGACAAAATCCTCTTCTACAAGCTGTGGTTGGTTTGCTGGGAAAAGACAGCAGCATCGGAGGACTAGCCGGTCTCGTCCAGACGTTTCAAAAGAACGGGCTTGGGGAAATCGTGAATTCGTGGGTGAGCACGGGACAGAATCTGTCCGTCTCACCAAGCCAGATCGAGCAAGGTCTAGGGAGGGACCTGCTAAGCCAAGTGGCAAGCAAAGCCGGGCTCTCCTCTGGCGCGGCTAGTTCACAGCTGGCCGGTCTCCTTCCGGATTTGGTCGACAAACTGACGCCGAACGGGAAGGTCGAAGCCGGCGGGCTCGATCAGCTCATGAAACTGGTTCAAGGGAAGATGGGTGCCTAATGAAGTGATGTGCCACTAGATTCAATAGGTGGTTCTTCTTCCGAAGAAGACGCATCAGGCTTAGGGCAAGGGATACGTCTGTGCCTTGATGTGGCGGCGTAAGCTATTCCTCAGCCTCGCTGCATGCAATCGCTAGGGTACCTGTTCAGCCGGATTTTGAAGATTGTCCCATTGACAACTACTCTTAAATAACATTTCTTTCCAGCTTTATTCGTAACTCCTCGAAAATCAGCGAGCAGGATACTCCTTGAGTAGTAACTATCCTCCCCCTCAAACTTCGTCGTCAGGCCCAGGCGTCGGCAGGCGCGTGCGGGACCGGTTCGTGGTCTGGACTGCGATTGGGCTGGTCTTGCTGTCGATTGTGTGGGCGCTTCGTGATCGTCCACCCTCCAGCCCTCTGCCAGACCAGGCCATGAGTCCCACACTCATGCCGGAAGCGATTCCGTTGGTGACAGGGGATGAGCCACTCGTTGATCTGTTTACCAGACCTGGTTGTCCGGTGTGCCACATCATTCCCGGAATTCCCGGTGCGACCGGCCTAGTCGGACCTTCATTGGTTCTCGGCACGACCGGCGCGCAACGACTCAAGGATCCAGGGTACCGGGGACAAGCTAAGACAGTTCACGAGTACATCGTTGAATCAGTCCTGGAGCCCCAGCGATTTGTGGTGCAGGGGTATCCAGAACACACGATGCCGACTTGGTATGGATCCAAACTAAGTGCGCTGGCTCTTGAAAAAATCGCGGCCTATCTTGAACGTCAGACTGAGGAGAACTCGGTTCCTTGAGGACGGAACGCTTATCGTTTCCGAAGCGGAGTGACATTTCCGGATCCGGAAGAGCTGCCTTGAATTTTAAAGGCGTCGGCGCTACCTCCTCCTACCTGCTTATCGAGTAAGGCATTCACGGCCTCGTCGCCTCTAAGGCCTTCAAGTTTGATTTTCAGGCGGAGATTGTTCGCACTATCCGCATTGATGAGGGCCTGCTCAAGTGAGATCTTATTCGCTTTGTATAACTGAAACAGGACGTGATCGAAGGTCTGGCACCCTTCGTCGATGCCTTGCTCCATGGCTTCCTTGAGGGTGTCGACTTCGGCCTTCTTAATCAGATCCTTGATGCGCGGTGTATCCAGCATAATTTCCAAGGCAGGGACGCGCCTGCCGTCCACCGAGGGAATCAATCGTTGAGAGATAATGGCCCGCAAATTCAGAGAAAGCTGCAAATAGATTTGGGCATGGCGTTCGACCGGAAAAAAGTTCATAATGCGTTCGATCGCCTGGTTGGCATTGTTGGAGTGCAGAGTTCCGATGCACAAGTGACCGGTTTCCGCGAAGGTGATCGCCGCTTCCATCGTTTCTGTATCACGCACCTCACCGATGAGAATCACATCTGGAGCTTGACGGAGCGTATTCTTCAGCGCGTTCTGGAAGTTGAGCGTATCGAACCCGACTTCGCGTTGCGTGACGATGGATTTCTTGTGTTGATGAACGAACTCAATTGGGTCCTCCACGGTGATGATATGGCCCTGGTGAATTGAGTTGCGATGATCGATCATGGCCGCCAGCGTCGTAGATTTTCCGGAGCCGGTGGCTCCCACCACCAAGACGAGACCTCGCTTCGTCATGGCGATATCTTTGATGATCGGGGGGAGTTGCAACTGCTCAACAGACTGAATGTCTGCTTTGATATGCCGGAACACCAGTCCCACATTACCTCTTTGTCTGAAGACATTGACACGGAAACGACCCAACTCTTTGTAGTAAAGTGCCAGGTTCATCTCCATCTTTTCTTCGAATTCGCCGCGCTGTTGACCGCGCATCAAGGCTAAGGCGAGTGCTTCGAGCTGCTCGTTGGTGAACGGGGGAGCGTCGGTCGGTTGGGTGAAGCCATGGATGCGGTAGATCGGCGGGGCCTCGACGGTCAGGTACAAGTCCGACGCTTCGCGGTCCACCATGACTTTGAGAAGACTTCGCACATCCATCAGACGTACTCCGTATTGTGAGCAGCCTAGGCCGCTCCAGTCATTGGCGCCCCGAAGAGATTGGGGTTCATGCTGCGGGACTGTGCTTCGGCCTTATGGACGATTCCCCGCGTTGCGAGATCGATCAACGCCATGTCCATCGTTTGCATGCCGTCTTTTTGGCTTGCTTGCATAATCCCCGGGATTTGGTGCAGCTTGGCTTCCCGGATGAGGTTGCGCACGGCCGTCGTCGCAACCATGATTTCGAGCGCAGCGACGCGGCCGCCGGTTTTCTTCTTCAGCAGCGCTTGAGTGATCACAGCTTCCAAGGCCTCTGACAGCTGGGTCCTGATTTGCGCCTGCTGCGCTGGCGGGAAGGCGTCGATGATGCGGTCGATCGTTTTGGGTGCGCTGGAGGTGTGGAGGGTACCGAACACCAAGTGTCCGGTTTCTGCGGCCGTCAATGCGAGCTGGATAGTCTCCAAATCACGCATTTCGCCCACCAGAACGATGTCCGGATCTTCGCGAAGTGCCGATTTCAAGGCATTGGCGAAGGAGAGCGTGTGCACACCGAGTTCCCGTTGATTCACCAGGCATTTCTTGGATTTGTGGACGAACTCGATGGGGTCTTCGATGGTGATAATGTGACCTTCAAACGTGTTGTTCAAATAGTCCACCATGGCGGCAAGCGTGGTGGACTTACCGGATCCGGTCGGTCCGGTCACCAAGATCAATCCCTTTTCCCTATCGCACAGTTGCCGAAGAATCGGCGGCATGCCGAGCTTTTCCAACGGAAGAATGGTGGTCGGGATGTTCCGAAAAACAGCGCCTAATCCTCGCTGTTGCACGAACACGTTAACGCGAAACCGGGCGATGTCTCCGAGTTCGAAAGAAAAGTCACATTCTCGCTTTTCCTCGAAATTCTTCCGTTGAGCGTCATTCATCATGTCGTAGACAAGGGCGTGTGTTTCGTCTGGAGTAAGAGGAGGATGGTCGAGTTTTTTAAGATCGCCGTGAATACGAATCATCGGGGGTTCGCCGGCACTGATATGGCAGTCGGAGGCGCCTTCCTTTACCGAAAAGGTAAGCAGCTTGGAAATATCCATTGCCCGTGACCCTCAGTGTTAGGGGTTGTCCGTGAGGTGAAAAGTCTGTGTGCATCATGCCATAGCAAAGCCGGAAAGCAAGAAAATAGCTGGAAGGTGCGGTTGACAAGGAAGCCGACTAGAGGAGGCCGATCTCACGACCAGCGAGGTCGAGTGCGTGAAGTGCTTCGTCGATCTGCTCAGCCGTGTGTTCCGACGTTACAGTGAAGCGGAGGCGGCTAGTGCCGTCCGGAACGGTCGGCGGTCGAATCGCGGAAGCATAGATTCCGTGAGTCAGCAACCGTTCGGCTAAAGCTGATGCCGTGGCTGCGTCTCCCACCAGGATCGGCAGAATCGGACTGACGGTCTGAGTCATCCGAAAACCGAGCTTTTGCATGCCATTGAAGAGCCGTTGTCGATTTGACCAGAGTCTCATCCGACGTTCAGGTTCCCGCTGAATGACCACGATTGCAGCCGAAGCAGCCGCCGCGATTGCAGGTGGAAGGGCGGTTGTAAAAATAAACGGACGTGTCACGTTGATCAAATATTGAATCAAGTCGTTGGGACCAACGATGTAGGCTCCGTGGCTTCCCAGTGCTTTACTGAGCGTCCCCATATGAAAGGGGATCCGGTGCTCCAGGCCAAATTGCTCGATCGTTCCACGACCGGTCGGCCCCATGATGCCGGTTCCATGGGCATCATCGATGTACAGCGTCGCGTCATAGCGCTCCGCCAGCGATGCCAGATCCGACAAGGGAGCGAGATCGCCATCCATGCTGAATAACCCCTCTGTAATGATGAGCGTGGGGCTACTCCTTTTCCGTCGCCGAAGCAATGATTCCAGATGGGCGCAGTCTCGATGGCGGAATATCCGAAACTCAGCACGGCTCAATCGACATCCATCGATGAGACTGGCATGACACAGTCGATCCGCCAGGATCAGACCTCCTTGCCCGATGAGACTTGGAATAACGCCGATATTTGTTAGATAACCGGCTCCAAACAGAAGGGCGGCTTCCGTCTCCTTAAAAGTCGCGAGGGATGTTTCGAGATGCCGATGGGGAGGAAGAGTTCCACTGACCAATCGAGAAGCTCCGGATCCCGCCCCATACTGTTCCGTTGCCTGTATTGCGGCGCGTACGACTTCCGGATGGGTCGCAAGTCCAAGGTAATCGTTGGAACACAGTAAGATGACCTCGCGTCCTCCATGGTGGATAGTCGGCCCCGTGCCTGATTCCAATGGAGACAGTCGGCGCATGAGTGAGCGGTCGGCGAGTTGTTTGAGCTTACTGTGAAACATGCTGATTCGGAACTTCTGTCAGAACCTCGGTTGGGTCGTGATCATACAACGCAGGATGCCCGTCGCATTGACAATGGGAATTCATCCTTAGTATAAAGCAAAGGTTCTGGCGCAGAAAGCAGAGTCTCAACCGTTACAGGATCCTTTTCTCATGACCTATCGAATTAAAGTTCCGCCGCGAACGTTGCCGGTGGATGAAGCCCACCTCGTGAGTGGACTTGAACATTGGGTGTTTGGACTGGCGAATTACCGTTGGTCGATTCTGGTTGGGTTCCTACTTCTCTTTTTGACAGGGGGAGGAATCTGGGCCGTCTTCTGGTATGACGCACAAAATGCCGGCAAGGCTCAGGAGCTGGAACGGGAAGCAACCATCCATCTCGTTGCCCGCGCGGGCAATGACCCGCAAAAGGCAGCAGCCAACCTGAAGGAAGCGATCGCTCTGTATAAACGAGTGGTCGATGAGTTTCCTCGAACTCCGACGGCCCCACTTGCACAATTCAGTCTTGGGAATGCCTACCTTCAGTCAAACGACCTGACTTCAGCGATCGAAGCCTATAACCGGTTTATCTCTATGTATGGGGCTCACGTTTCACTTCTTGGGCTCGTCTATCAAAAACTGGGCTATGCCTATCTTCTCAAGGGAGAGCTCGATCAAGCGGCCAAGGCTTACTTGGCGATCCTCGAAATCCCAGGCGCATTGAACCGGGATCATGCGCTCTTTGAAGTTGCCAGATTGGAAGAGAATCGCTCTCGGTCGGATGAAGCCTTGAAATATTATCAAGATCTGATGAAGACCTATCCGAATTCTCCGCTGGCGAGCGAGGCCGCCATGCGTGTGAAGGTGATCGAGGCGAGGAAAGATCCGGACCCGTCGCCTGCTGCAGCCACTCCTGCTCCTTCCAACCCTACAAAGTCATCCAAGCCGTAGATTAAGCTTCTTCCTTCGAGGAGTAGAAGCTCGCACTCTTTCAACAATGGTGTGGGCTAACGAGTGATCATCAGAAGCTCACCAGCCTTAATAGTTGGACTGGAAAGATTATTGCGGAGTTTGAGGGTTTTAACGGGAATACTGAACTTTCGAGAAATCTTTTCAAGCGTGTCACCGCCCCGAATCCGGTACCAACGGGCGGAATCGGTCTTGGTCTGCCGAATCTGCCGAATCTGCCGGACCGGAATCTGCAGAGGAGGAAACTTGTAGGTTGGAACTCGCCCAATCAAGTCTAATACCTTTGATCTCGTCCCGACAGGAACCTTCAAATGGTAGGCTGTATCGCCGGGAGGCGTCGCATCTCGCCGCAACTCCGGATTCAGTAATCGGAGCTCGGCGTATGGAATACCTGTCACGTTGGCAATGGCGCGGAAGTGCAAAGGACGGGTCACCACGACCTCCTCAAACTGGTGAAGAGGGACGGAAACTTGATTGAATCCGTATTGGTCGGGGTTCTTCGCAATAATGGTCGCAGCCATAATCCGGGGAACGTATTGCTTGGTCTCTTGCCGAATGAGTTTCGTTCTCGAGATCTCCGAGAAGGATTCCGCCTGCGCCTTCTGAAGAGCTCGTAGCACCTTTCCTTCACCCGCATTGTACGCCGCCATGGCCAGAGGCCACGCGCCGAATAGATCGTAGAGGTCTCGCAGATAACGCGCTGCGGCGACGGTGGATTTAATAGGATCGCGTCGTTCATCAACATAATGATCGATCCGCAACCCATAGAGTTGCCCCGTCCCTTTCATGAACTGCCAGGGACCAGTGGCTTTTGCCCGTGAATAGGCGTAAGGGTTGAACCCGCTCTCAACAAGGGAGAGGTTCACAAGATCGCTCGGAAGGTCGAATTCAGCGAAGATAGTTTCAACCAGCGGACGATAGCGGCTGAAGCGCAGGAGCCATTGTTCAAACCTGTTTCGAATTGAGGTATTGAAAAAACGAATATGGCTTTGCACGGCCGGATCAATGATGACGGGAATGTTGTACAGAGGACCTTGAGCGTCCGCACTCGGCGCGCTCGGAGTGTCTTGAGCGGTCGTGTCCGGCGCCTGATCAGGTGACTCGACTGTACCGTCCGCCGAAGGGAGGTCTGGGGGAGAGACCGTCAATGCAGGATCCAGCTCAGGCTCTAGCGGAACGAGGTTTGAATCAATGCCATCATCTTCTTGTGGCGCTTGCACCTCACCAGCGGGGTTACCTTGGGCCAGACTTTCGGATAGCGGCAGCATCATGGTGGCACCGAGTATGAAAATCGCTGTGATGCCCGCCTGTAACTTGGCACAATGTATTATCATGGATAGCATCCTGGAAGACTATCGATCCACCGCGTACTTGTCAAGAAACTGAGCGGGTGAGATGCTGGTACTTTCGTGGCATGCTGAAAGCAGAAGGGGCCTGGTATGGGAGAATCTGGATGATGTTCTTATGGCGTGAGCGAGGACGGGAAAAACCTGAAATAGTCCACATTTGCGCGTTTCGATTTCTTGACAGTCTCCCGGCGTAAATGATAGCGTACCTCCTCTCCTAGTGGTTCCCCACCAGAATTGCATTGTTGAAGGAGGACCGATCAATGTTGAAGCGGTATCTTTTGGCTCCTGGCCCAACTCCCGTCCCTCCGGAGGTGTTGCTGGCGATGGCTCGTCCCATGATTCATCATCGCGCACCTGAGTTCGACCCAATATTCGCGGAGGTACGAGAGGGACTGAAATGGCTGTTCCAAACGAGGAATGATGTGCTGATGTTGGCGGCGTCCGGAACAGGTGGCATGGAAGGGGCGGTCTCGAATTTTCTATCTCCTGGCGATAAGGCTTTGTATGTCAATGGCGGCAAGTTTGGAGAGCGCTGGGGGAAAATCTCCAAGACCTTCGGGGTGCAAGCGACGGAGATCAAGGTCGAATGGGGATATGCCGTCAATCCACAACAAGTGGCCGATGCTCTGAAGAAAGATCCTTCCCTCAAAGCGGTGTATGTCCAAGCCAGCGAGACGTCGACTGGGGTGTCCCATGACGTCAAGGCACTTGGCGAGATCGTTAAAGGCTATGACAATACAATTTTGGTAGTCGATGCCATTACAGCACTCGGCGTATTTGACATCAAGACCGATGCATGGGGCCTGGATGTCGTGATCACCGGATCTCAGAAGGCCCTCATGCTTCCGCCGGGTATGGCGTTCGTCAGTGTGAGTGACAAAGCTTGGGCCTTAGCCGACAAAGCTAGGAATGCGGCCTTCTATTTCAACTTCAAGAAGGAACGCGACAATCAGGTCAAGAACCAGACCGCTTTCACTCCGACCGTTTCGCTGATCATCGGCCTCCAAGAGGCCCTCCGAATGATGAAAGCGGAAGGGCTGGAGAAAATGTTTGCACGGCAGGGTCGGCTGGCTCTGGCGATGCGAGAAGGTGTGAAAGCAGCAGGAATGGCGCTGTTTCCGAAAGAATCGCCCAGCGATGCGTTGACGGCGGTGTGTGCTCCGGATGGAATTGATGGACAGGCTATTTATAAAAATCTCCGTGTGCAATACGGCATGACAGCTGCCGGTGGGCAGGATCACTTGAAGGGGAAGATCTTTCGACTGTCTCATATGGGGTATGCGGATACGTTTGACGTGATCACCGCATTGGCCGCGACCGAAATGGTTTTGAAAGGACTGGGTCATCCAATCAAGCTGGGAAGTGGTGTCGGAAAAGCGCAAGAAATCTTAATGATGAAGTAACGACGGTGAGGATGCATATGGCTGCAGCGGGAATGAAGATTTTGATCAGCGACAGTCTTTCGAAACAAGGCGTCGAGGCGCTTGAGAAGGCAGGATTCACCGTGGTGGTGAAATCCAAAATGCCGAAGGACGAGCTCTTCAAAGAGATCAAAGACGCCGACGGACTCATTGTTCGATCCGGAACCAAGGTGACAGCAGAACTCATCGCGGCAGCAGAGAAACTCAAAGTCGTGGGAAGGGCCGGGTCAGGTTTGGACAATGTCGATACTCCTGCTGCGACTCGTCGCGGCATCGTCGTGATGAACACACCGGGAGGCAATACCGTCACGACCGCCGAGCATACGATGTCGATGATCTGTGCGATGAGCCGGCGCATTCCCCAAGCTACTGCGTCAGTGAAGGCGGGCAAGTGGGAAAAAGACAAATTCATGGGTGTCGAACTCTACAATAAAGTGCTCGGCATTATCGGCGTCGGCCAAATCGGTAGTCACCTGACCAAGATGGCGCAGGGGATCGGCATGAGCGTTGTCGCGTTTGATCCGTATCTGGCTCCAGAACGGGCCGAGCGAATGGGTGTGACGATGCTGGACCTCGAAGAACTCTTCCGGCGAGCGGACATTATTTCGGTCCACACACCGCTCACACCGGAAACACGCGGGATCATCAACGCACAAGCCATCGCCAAAATGAAACCCGGCGTGCTCATCGTGAATTGTGCGCGGGGTGGCATCATCAACGAACATGATTTGTGCGAAGCCTTGAAAACAAAACGTGTTGCTGCCGCAGCCTTTGATGTGTTCGAAGAAGAGCCGGTTAAGCCGGACAATCCGCTTCTCGCCTTGGACAATTTCATTTGTACCCCGCATATCGGAGCCCAGACCACAGAGGCTCAGGAGAATGTTGCCATCGGAATTGCGGAGCAGATTGTCGACTACTTCACCAAGGGGGTCGCCAAGGGTGCCGTCAATATTCCGTCGGTGGCTCCGGAATTATTGCCTCGGTTGCAACCCTTTCTGACGTTGTCCGAGAAGCTCGGCGCGCTTCAAACGCAACTCGTTCACGGGGGAATCGAACGAGTCACCGTGGAATACAGCGGAGAGGTCGCCACACTCTCAATCGCGTCGTTGACCATCGCCGTCCTCAAAGGCCTGCTCACTCCAATTATGGAACACCCGGTGAACTACGTGAATGCTCCCATGGTGGCGAAGGAGCGGGGTATTGAAGTCAAAGAAATTAAGACCACGGATGCCGGAGATTTCACGAGCCTGATCCGGGTTCGCGTTGAGACCGGCAAAGTGTCGCACCAAGTCGCAGGGACGCTCTATCACAAGAAAGAAGCCCGAATCACGGAGATCGATCAATTTAAGGTTGAAGTGGTGCCAGAAGGGCACATGCTATTGATTCACAATGTCGATCGTCCCGGGGTCATCGGGATGGTCGGAAAGATACTGGGGGATCAGGGCATCAACATCGTGCGGATGCAGTGTGCCTTGGAGAAGCGGGGAGGGGATGCGTTGCTGATCATCGGTTCCGATACGGAATTCCCTTCCGCGGTCCTTGATCAGATCCGTTCCAGCTCGAATATTCTGTCCGTCAAGGTCGCCAACCTTTCATAACAATTCTCGCGACCGGGTTATTATGGCTTCTGCTCCTCCGATGCCTAGGACTTCTTCGGGGCAGTTTCCTCTTGTGCGCGAGCACTCCTTGGTTCCGGTCGGGATGGCCACCATCCTGCCTGAGGCTGCCCGCCATGTTCGGCGTCTGGAAGCCGAATTGCTGGAGTACTGCAATCGTTTTGGTTATGACGAGATCATCCTCCCGACGTTCGAGTATCTCGATGTGCTCGCGCCAGGCCTCGAACCAACCCTGTTAGAGAACTCCTACAAGATCGTAGACCGGACGACCGGCCGTATTCTGTTGTTGCGACCAGACGTCACGGCCCAGATCGCCCGCACGGTGGCAATGGGCATGGCGGGCACGCACGTTCCGTTGCGCCTGTCGTATCGCGCTACCGTCTTTCGGTATGAACCTGAACATGCCGGCCGAGATCGAGAAATCTTTCAGGTAGGCGCCGAGCTGATCGGGGCTGATGATGCGTCCGCCGATTGTGAAATCATCATGCTGCTGATCGAGTGTCTCCGGCAGGTCGGATTGGGTTCGTTCAAGATCTCATTGGGACACGTCGGGTTTTTCAAGGGACTCCTCGTCCGTGCGGGACTTTCGCTGGACGGGCAGAAGCGGGCGGAGCAAGCAGCGGCCAGAAAAGATGTGCCCAGGCTTGGAGAGATCCTGTCAGAAGAACGGGTGACTAAAAGATCAGCTCACAGAATCCTGGAGGCGCTTGAACTATGCGGGCAAGCTGAAGTCCTCTCGAAAGGGCGTATGTTGGCGAAGGACGAGAGACCACTGGTAGAAGCGTTGGACAGACTGGCGAACGTCTATCGGCTACTCTGCGCCAGCGGGTTTCAAGAGGCCGTCGTGCTGGATCTTGGAGAATTCAGAGGGTTCGACTACTATGACGGTATCGTCTTTGATGTCTTTACCGATGGGATTGGGGTGGAGTTAGGCGGCGGTGGGCGCTATGACCATTTGATCGGAAGATTCGGCCGAAACTTGCCGTCGACCGGATTTGCCCTCAGTGTCGATCGGCTCTTCCGAGGGCTGAATCTTTCCGATAGAGCAAAGTCTGTAGGACCGGAAGTTTTGGTCGTCGCCCCGCGAGGGATATCGACGCGACTCGTTTCAATCGCTCAACAACTTCGCCAAGCGGGGATACGAACGGTTCAACGGGTTATCGATCCATCAAGACGGGACTTAATCGGTGCCGGGGTCCAGGCCGGTCTTAAAGCAGGCATCAATACCATTGTTGTCGTCGGCACGGACAGTCTCAAGCCCGAGCAGGTCGTTGTGATCAACCAGAGCGGCCAGCGGCGAGTGGCGGGAGCGACCGACCGGGTTCATGTTCGCAAGAGGACGATGCCGATCACCGATCTCATCGCAAGTTTGCGGAGCGACTTCGAAAGGGCGGTATGAAACCTGTCGGGACGGTGGATCTCTCTCAACCAAAACTCCCTCCACAGAACTTGGAAGCGGAACAGTCGGTGCTCGGCGCCATCCTTCTCGATAACGCCGCCATGCCGAAGGCGATGGAACTACTCGTTGAGGAGGATTTCTATCGGACGGCGCACAAGAAAGTCTATCAGGCCATGCTTGAGCTGTCCGACACCGGAGAAGTGATCGATCAAATTACACTGACCGAGCGATTGAAAGCTCGCGGTGAACTCGAGACCATCGGAGGTGCGGCCTATCTCGCCGAACTCGTCCAGATCGTCCCCAGTTCCGCCAATATTCGGTATCACTGTAAGATCGTTCGGGACAAGGCCGTGGCTCGTCAGTTGATCAGTACCTCCACCGAGGTGCTGACTAGAGGCTATGAAGGCACCGCCTCAATCGATGACTTGCTCGATTTTGCCGAGCGATCGGTATTCAGTATTGCGCAAGGCAAACTGGAACGGTCATTCAGCCCGATCAGCCAGGTCATTAAGGAAAGCCTGGATGTCATCGATAAACTTTCGAAGCGAAAAGAACATGTCACGGGAGTCCCCACGGGATACTACGACCTCGACGACATTACCGCGGGGCTTCAGGCCTCAGACTTGGTGGTGGTGGCCGGACGACCGAGTATGGGTAAGACGAGTCTCGCCTTGGGGTTTGCGACGCATGCTGCCATCCACGCCAACGCGGTGGTGGGAATCTTCAGCTTGGAAATGTCCAAGCCGCAGATCGTCCTACGTATGCTCAGTTCAGAAGCGCGAGTCGATTCCCATGCGTTGAGGACGGGGAAGCTTCAAAAAGAGGATTGGTGGCGATTGGCCGAAGCGGCCGGCCGATTGGAACAAGCACCGATCTATATTGACGATACGGGTGGCATCACCGTCCAACAGATGCGCGGTAAAGCCAGACGTCTCAAGGCGGAGAAGGGGCTGGACCTCCTCATCGTAGATTATCTGCAGCTCATGCAAGGGCGAAGTGACTCAGAATCTCGACAGCAGGAAATCTCCGACATCTCCCGTTCCTTAAAGGCATTGGCGAAAGAACTGAATGTGCCGGTGGTGGCGCTGTCTCAGTTGAGCCGTGCTGTGGAATCACGCAAGCCGCCGATTCCCATGCTGGCCGACCTGCGAGAGAGTGGCGCGATCGAACAGGATGCCGATGTGGTCATATTCATTTACCGAGAAGACGTGTATGACCCGAATTCGGAGCGCAAGGGGATTGCCGACATCATCGTCAGTAAACATCGTAATGGACCCATCGGGAAAAAAGAGTTGTTCTTCCAGGACCGATTCGCCAAATTCGAAAGTCTCGTTCTTCGCGAAGCGTAGCTGACTGATGAGAAATATCCGACATCATCCGCAGGGTGTTCAAAGGACCTTTCAGCAAGGTCACAGGGAGCGAAACGTCGAGGCGTACGCGGTTGGTACATTCAGACCTCGATCGATGCGAGAACGAAGCTGGAGGACTTTTTCAACATCCTGCCTGATAGACTCGTTTGCGCATCGCCCATACACCCAGTATAATCGTCCCTAGACCCGCCTCTCACTTTGTCTTGACGTAAGGTTATGCGAACACACGAATGGTTATGAATAGTTGGTTGCTCGGCCAGTATAGTATGTGTTTGTTAAGGACAATGCTGTTCTTCCTGTTCCTTTCCGGTACCATGGTCGCCTGCGCTGCCTCACCCCAGCCGCAGAAGACGCCTTCTCCACCCGCCATAGCCGTGCAGCCTCCACCATCGGCACCTGAGTCGGATGCCACCTACCATTTTATGATGGGGCATCAAGCGGAACTCGCTCAAGATCTCGACACCGCGTTGAAGGAATACCAGGCTGCCCTGAAAGTCGATCCCAAGTCCCGCGAGGTCAAATCTCGTTTGGCCGCACTGTATTTCGCGTTGGGTGATATGACTCAAGCGGTGCAGTACGCGGATGAAGTTGGAGAAGGAACCGGACAAGAACCCCAAATGCTGACCCATATGGCCGGCATCTTAGCGAGTGCGGGGAAGCCGGAGCGTGCCGTGGAGTTATTGGACAAGGCCATCGAGCGTGATCCGGAGCGAGGAGAATCCTACTTCCCTAAAGGACTCATTCTCTTGAACCAGAAACGAATTGCTGAGGCGGAACAGGTCGTCAAGAAAGGGCTGCAGTATGCCGCCGATTCGCCGATTGGGTACTACTATTTGGGTCGTATTTCGATAGAGGCGGGAAATACCGAACAGGCTATTGTCAATTTCGATCGGGCCATCGCGGTGAATCAGGCGTTCGAGCCCGCCTATTTGGCGCAGGCGTCGGTCCATGAATCCCGTCAAGAGAAGGACAAGGCTATCGCCGTCCTCCAAAAGTATCTCCACCAGGTGAATCCGCGGAACAGGGATATTCGACAACATCTGGTTCAGTTGTATATCGCGACCAAAGATTATAGCGGAGGCCTTGCGGAGCTGGAAAAGCTGTTGGAAGACAACCCCGGCGACCTCGATGCTCAGTTGCGCATGGCACTGATTTATGGGGAAAAGAAGGAATTTTCGAAGGCGATCAGTCGATTGACCGAAATCTTAAAGGTCAAGCCGGCTGAACTGAAAGTGCGCGATTACCTCGGGTACTTGTACGAAGAGGTGAAGGACTTTCCAAAGGCGATGGAGACTTATCGCTACAACATTCATCTGGATCCGAAATTTGCCGACAGCCATATACATCTGGGCGTTCTCCTTTATCGACTCAAGCAATTCCCTGAGGCGGTGACCCATCTCGATGAAGCCGTGCGTCTTACACCGAAACACCCTGAACCGCATATCGTCCTAGGGTTGGCACATTTTCAGAGCGAGCAATTCGAAAAGGCTTCCCAGGCGTTTGAGGAGGGGATTCGGCACAATCCGAAGAGCGCCGATCTTCACTTCAATCTCGGCACGGCCTACGACAAGCTGAATCGGTTTGATGATGTGGAACGTGCCATGGAAACCGCCCTCTCTCTTGACCCGCATCACGCCGATGCCTTGAACTATCTCGGCTACAGTTACGCGGAGCGAGGCATCAAGATCGATCGAGCCCTGTCTTTGACAAAACAGGCGGTCGCGCTCAAGCCGGAGAACGGCTACTACGTCGATAGTCTGGGATGGGCCTTTTACAAATCGGGCATGCTGGCGGAGGCGCTCACGGAAATCAAGAAAGCCGTGGCGTTGGTCGGTGATGACCCTGTCATCTATGAGCATTTGGGAGAAATTTATCTGAAGCAGCAGAAGATTTCCGATGCTCGTGAAGCCTGGTTGCATTCACTAGAGATCGATCCCTCCAATGAAAAACTCCTCCAACGGTTCCGCGAGCATGGCTTGGCCAATCCAGCCTATGAAGATCGAATCCAGCAGGCCAAACGCCGCGTGGCAGAGAAGACGCAAAGCCCAGTAGCGACTCCTTAAGTCCTCCTCTACGAAACTCCATTACCCCACTTCTCTCCCATCATGCCGTACCTGGCGGCTGCCTATTCTTGCCGGAAGCCCACAGGAAGGCGCGGGAAAGTGTCAATTCTTGGCGATCCGGAGCATATTACGGAAGGAGCACATGGCTTCCTTCCTGACCCCACCACCCGCCGATTTCTCGTAAGTTGTTGCACCATCAAGGATCCCTGATAGGCTAGCCTCTATCACTGATCGGCACCAAACCTGCTACAGAGACCGGTAGGCGGCAATTGAGGCGCCGCAGGTTATGAACAGGGGCCGTCAGTGAACCATCAACAAGGAGGCAGTACAATGTTGAAGGCATTGCGGAAACAAGAGGGTTTTACCCTCATCGAGTTGATGATCGTCGTGGCGATCATCGGGATCCTGGCGGCCATCGCCATTCCCAACTTCTTACAGTACCAAATGAAGTCGAGGCAGTCGGAAGCTAAGACGAATCTCGGTGCGATTAAGACGTCCGAAGTATCTTGGCAGGGTGAGCGTGGTTGTTTCCTGACGGTTGCTCTGGCACCTTTAGTGGCACCTGTTGCCGGTACTAAAAGCCAGCCGCAAAACTGGAATCAGGCGGCTCAACCATGGCTTATTCCCACACCTGCAGCCGCTACAGGCTGGTGTGTAGGTGGTGCTGGTGCGGGTGTATCTCTAGGAACCTTCGCTAATCTTGGTTTCCAAGCTACCGGCAACGTCCTCTATCAGTATGCGACTGGGACCTATGCAGTTTCGCATACCTCTTGCTTGGGACCAACAGCGGCTCCTGCCGCCTTGATTACGGGAGAGAATGGTGCCACGGATGCCGGTCCAACTGCGGCTGGATTTAGGGCAACAGCAGTGAGCAATCTGGATGGGGATGCGGTTATCTCTGTCTGGGCGTCGGCTGATGCCACGGGCGCATCAGACTGCGTACCTGGTGTGTTCTAGGAAGTTGGTAGGTCCTGTGTAGAACGATCGTCCCGCCGACTGGTTCTAGTCGGCGGGACTTCGTGCATTTTAGGCGAAGAATCGTGACGTCAGCACCTCTCTCTCATGAAATCAGACCCTCTATGTTCTCAAAATTGCCTGGCTATCTTTTACACACCGCGGTGGCTCTGATGGCACTGAGTCTCCTAGCCTCCATTGTGTTTCTGCAAAGAACATTAGATCAGCGTATCGATGCTCAGGCGGCAAAGATCGAGGAGTTGGCACAGCTACCGCGAGGAGAATATCTCAAGCCCGCTATGTTGGGCTACCAGCATCTCGGTGCCGACGTGGTGTGGCTGCGGCTACTACAAGTCCTCGGTAAAAAGAAGAATACCGCCGATGAGTTCGAATGGCTTTATCATGCGCTCGACGTCGTCACCACATTGGACACCCACTACGCCTACGCTTATTACGTCGGCGGGGTGGTGCTGACAAACTATGCCAATCGGGTTGACCTGAGCAACCGCCTTCTGGAACGAGGACACCGTGAAAACCCCAGAGAATGGAACCTACCTTTTCTGCTCGGATATAACCATTACTTCGTGCTTGCAGATGCCAGGAAGGGAGCAGAGTACATCGGGCAAGCTGCACGCACATCAGGAGCGCCCGACTTTCTTCCTGGTTTAGCCACGCGTATGCATGCTGAGGCAGGCAACCCTGAGGTTGCTCTGCAATTTCTCGAGGCCTTGTGGAAGGAGAACCCGGACCTTGTTGTGCGGGAAAAACTAGAGACTCGTGCCAAGGAAGTGATCATCGAGCGCGACTTGAGAATCATAGAAAAGGCCATTAGATACTATCACAATGACCACCATACCTTTCCTTTGAGTCTCGCCGACCTCGTTTCCCAGAAATATCTTGAACGATTACCGGAAGAACCATTTGGTGGTATTTATCTGATTGACTCTAGAACAGGACATGTGACTAGCAGCACTCATCCGACCAGGCTCAAAGTGTTCAGATTAGATCTAGAAGGTCGCCTATAGTTATGAGGCACATTCCGAACCTCGCGCACGAACAAGTAGTTCAAATCGATCAGATCCGAAAGGTGTTCAAGGTTGGCTTTTGGGGTCGGCGTGTGACGTCCGTTGACGGAGTATCCCTTGAAGTGCGACGAGGAGAAGTCTTCGGTTTCCTCGGACCCAATGGGGCAGGGAAGACGACGACGATCAAGATGCTGATGGGGTTGATTTATCCGAGTGGGGGAACGGCGACGTTGTTTGGACGGCCTGTCGGTGATCCAGCTGCCAAGGCTAGGGTGGGATTCCTTCCGGAGTCACCATATTTCTATGACTATCTCACCAGCCGAGAGTTTCTTCGGTTTTATGGTCATCTCTTTGGCCTTATGGGAAGCACATTAGACAAGCGCGTCGATGAGTTATTGGAACTCGTCGGAATGGCCCATGCCCGCGATTTGCAATTGCGAAAGTTCTCCAAAGGCATGTTGCAGCGAGTCGGGATCGCCCAAGCCTTAATCAATGATCCAGAGCTGGTCATCTTGGATGAGCCGATGTCGGGGCTGGATCCCATCGGGCGAAAAGAAGTGCGTGACTTGATTCTGCGTCTCAAAGAGTCAGGCAAGACCGTGATGTTCAGTTCGCATATCCTCCACGATGCTGAATTGCTCTGCGATCGGGTCGCTATGATTATGAAAGGGAGGCTCGTCGCCTGTGGGCATGTCTCGGATTTAATTGCAGGGGATACCACCCATGCAGTGGAAATGGTGATTGACCGTCTGTTTCCAGAAGCACTCGAACGGATCAGACCCTTGACTAGTAAAGTCGTTCTACAAGGCGAGCGGGTCATGGCTGTGCTGACCAGCCAGCAGGATGTGGATCAGGCGCTCGATGTGATTCGGTCAGTCAAGGCTAAGCTGGTGGCGCTCACGCCGCACAAGGCCTCGCTCGAAGAACTTTTTATCCGTAAGGCCACAGGGGTACAGCAGCCTGTGGAGGCTCAAGTCTCATGAAAGTGCTTTCGATCGCCTTCAACACCTTTCGCGAGAACCTTCGAGACAAACTGCTCTACAACCTCTTGATTTTTGCTCTCTTGATGATCGGCAGCTCCCTCATCTTGATGCGATTGACGCTGGGAGAGTTTCATCGTTTAATTTTGGATATTGGACTCGGCAGCATCAACTTTTTCGGAGTCCTCATCGCCATCTTCATCGGCATCGGCCTGGTCAGCAAGGAAATTGAAAAGAAAACAATCTATACGATTGTCTCCAAGCCGGTTGCTCGCTTTCAGTTCCTCTTAGGGAAGTACTTGGGACTCAGTCTCACGCTCGTGATCAATACAGCCATTATGACGGCTGGTCTATTGGCTGTGCTGTCTTTTCAAGATGTCCCGGTCCATGGCGTACTGTTCAAGGCGCTCAGCACGATCATGCTGGAATTCATGGTCATCACGGCGGTGGCGCTCCTTTTTTCCACCTTCTCGAGCGCGACCCTCAGCGCAATCTTCACGCTGGCCATCTACGTGATTGGTCATCTGACGCCTGATTTGAAAGCATTCGGTCAAAAGATGGAAGGGCTCGGACGGACCGTGTTGGAGGGAATGTATTACATCCTGCCAAATCTGGAACGATTCAATCTCAAAGGCAATGTGACTCACCAAGTTGACGTACCAGTTGGTGATCTCATAATGATTGCTGCCTATGGAATGGCCTATACAGCCTTTCTGCTCATGCTCGCCTCTGTGATCTTTCAACGAAGAGACTTCCGCTAAATACTGGTTTCATGTGGGACAAATAGATATGAACGGAGTGGCGCAACAACGTGAAATCTCGCTCGCCCTTCGACGTGCTCAGGGCGAACGGCTTTGAAGACTTTCAGACGCCAAACCAACGGAACTTCATGTCAGCTCGTGACGGCGCCTTCCGATGCGGACGAGACGTGTCTGGCATATTTCCCCATCACGCCCGAAGTGTAGCGAGGAATAGGGGGTTTGATCTTCTTCAGCCGAGTGACGATTTCCTTCTGCGATAGGGCTACGTCCAGACGGCGTTTAGGAATATCAAAGGTGATCGTGTCACCGTTCTTGACTGCCGCGATGGGCCCACCTTTCGCCGCTTCAGGAGCGACGTGTCCGGCCATCAATCCATGTGTCGCTCCAGAAAATCGTCCATCGGTGAGTAGCGCA
Source organism: Nitrospira sp. (assembly GCA_037445435.1). Lineage (GTDB taxonomy): Bacteria > Nitrospirota > Nitrospiria > Nitrospirales > Nitrospiraceae > Nitrospira_D. The sequence continues at coordinate 43,774 of JBBIKN010000013.1, forward strand.
ACGGAATCACCGAGTCCGGCGCCTACGATTGCCGCCGTCACGCCTAACATCTCTCGCATGCCTGGCCCACCTGCCGGACCTTCGTATCGAATAACAACGACATCGCCGGCCTTAATCTGACCGGCCTTGACTGCCACGAAGGCATCTTCCTCCCGATCATAGACTTTTGCCGGTCCCTGGAACTTGGTCATCGAATGGCCGGCGACCTTCACCACGCAACCTTCCGGCGCCAAATTGCCCTTTAGAATGACTAGCCCTCCTGTTGGTTTGATGGTATCGGAGAGAGGACGCAAGACTTGTTGTCCTGGAGTTTCACGAGCCTGGGATGCTTCTTCACCGATTGTTCGGCCCGTGACGGTGGGCTGATTCCCATGAAGGAGCCCCGCATCGAGCAATCGTTTGGCCACCAGAGTTGTGCCGCCAGCGGCATAGAGATCGGCTGCAGCAAAACGACCTCCGGGCTTGAGGTCGGCCAGTAAGGGCACCTTGCGATTGATCTTGTCGAAGTCGTCGATGCTCAGCTTGATCCCGGATTCACGAGCGATGGCGAGAAGATGCAGCACGGCGTTCGTCGAGCCTCCGGTCGTGGCGACGGCTGCGACGGCGTTCTCCAACGACTTTCGAGTAATAATTTGACGCGGGCGCAGATCCTGTTTCACGAGCTCCATCACCATCTTTCCACACTCAAACGCGACTTCGTCTTTCCGGCCGTCCATGGCGGGAACTCCATTGCGACCCATCGGAGAAATGCCGAGGAACTCGAATGCAATGGCCATGGTATTGGCCGTGAACTGGCCTCCACAGGCTCCTGGTCCCGGACAAGCATGATCCTCCAAGTCCTTCAGCTCAGCGTCGGTCATCTTTCCCGATGCGTGTTTGCCGACCGCTTCAAAAACATCCTGAATGGTCACATCATGTCCCTGAAACTGTCCCGGCATAATCGAACCGCCATACAACATAAGCGACGGTAAGTTGAGTCGGGCGAGGGCCATGACGGTTCCGGGAATTGTTTTATCGCACCCGGACAGGGCAACGACGGCATCGAACAAGTGTCCTCGTGCGACGAGTTCGATGGAATCCGCAATGACCTCACGACTGATCAAGGATGCTTTCATTCCTTCCGTTCCCATCGAGATCCCATCGGACACTGCAATGGTGTTGTATTCGATCGGAGTCCCGCCGGCCGCTCGGATCCCCGCTTTCACGCGCTCCGAAAGGCGCCGCAAATGAAAATTGCACGGCATGACTTCAATCCATGTATTGGCCACGCCGACCAGAGGCTTCGACAGATCATCGTCCGTAAAGCCGACGGCTTTCAACATGGCTCTCGCCGGGGCACGACCAGCTCCAACCAGAAGATCATGACTCTGGAGCCGCACGTCTTTTTTCATCGGTCCTCGTGGCCTCATTACTGCACAGGCATGGTCGTTGGTGGTGTAGGGGGTACGGCCTCGTGGAGATTCTTACCATGCGGATTGCTGCCATATGGATAGGTACCGTGCGGATTGGCACCATGTGGATTCGTGCCATAGGACGTTGCTCCTCCGTGACCCCCATACCCTTTGTGCGGTCCCATCACCTTGTCGTGCTCGGACTTTTCCTTCGCACGTTGTTCCGGAGTCAACAAGCCCATTACGTCTCGACGTGTCTTGATGGACGTCATTCGCAGCCCGACTTGCAGATCTTCACTTTGTCTCAGTTTGGCTTCGATCGCGGCAAGATCGGACTGCTCATTATCAGTCAGTGCCTTCAGTTCCCGCTCCGCGATTTGGATATCGGCCTCGGCCTTGATACGTGCTTTATCAAGATTGAGTTGGATGTCTTTCAATTTGGTGACCTGATCGGCGGTAAGCCCAATATCCTTCTCATGTTTTAATAAGTGACGGATCAGATGGCCCGTCCCGCTGTGCATCATTCCTTTACCATAGCCGTGTCCGCCTCCGGCGCCGTGTACGCCTCCGCCATGGCCGTAGCTCGGATCATTTGCCCAAAGATTGGGTATGCCCGCCACCAACAGACATGCCGAGGCTACGGCACATGCAGCCGCTGACTTGGTTATAGACGTCATGAATTCCTCCTTTGGTTAGGAAACCCGGAGCCAAAGCTTGCCATAGCAATCAGCGCAACGCAAGCGAGCAGATCGACTACACCGGTCACCGCTGCCGATCATGTTTCGACTCAACGCCGTTGGGCGTGATAGAGGAGTTCCATTCGGGGATCCGGATGCCGTTGTCTGCTCAAACGTTCGTACAACACCCGTTCGTCTTCACTGATACCGGTCGGCAGGACAATTTGCAATGTCAGAAAAAGATCACCATGCCCGCCTGTGGCCGAGGGAAGCCCTTTTCCCTTGAGCCGTAGTTTCCCGTCCGCTTTGCTGCCCGGAGGAACTTTGACCTTCACCGGCTCGGTCAAGGTTGGAGCGGTCACCTCAGCGCCGAGAACGACTTCCCAAGGATAGACGGGCAGCGTGACATGCAGATCCGACCCTTGCCGATGAAAGACAGGATCTGGGGGGATGACGACATGAAGATAGAGGTCTCCCCGTTTTCCACCATATGTTCCTGGCTGTCCCTTTCCCGCAACCCGGACTCGTGTTCCGTCTTGCACTCCGGCTGGAATCCGCACTTCAATAGTCTTGTATTCGCTCGTCATTCCGGTCCCCTGGCAGGTCATGCATGATCGGCCACGCACGGTGCCGCTCCCTTGACAGGTCGAGCATGTCCGCGGTTCACGCAGGTTCACGCGCTTGGTGACACCGGTTAACACTTCACGTAACCCCAGCCGGACTTCGGTCTCGATATCCTCTCCCGGCATTCCCGAAGTACTGCGTCCGGCTCGGCTGCGGTTGCCAAAGATGCTCTCAAAAAAATCGGAGAAGTGCTCGCTCGCGGAGCCACCGCCTCCTTGGCTGCCGTAGTCCCCTTCGAACCCCCATGGCCCGCCGCCAAACCCTTGAGGCCTGGCCTGCTGACGAGCTTTCTCGAAGGCTTGCGCTTGATCCCAATCGGCCCCATACTGGTCGTACTTCTTCCGCTTGTCGGGGTCTGTCAGGACTTCCTGAGCCTCATTGAGCTCTTTAAATTTCTTTTCCATCTCAGCCTTCTTCGCACCCGCATGGAGATCGGGATGGTACTGGCGGGCCAGGCGTCGAAAGGCTTTTTTGATGTCGTCGGTAGAGGCGGTTCGGGGGACACCGAGAATTTGATAGTAATCGCGTGGGGTTGTGGCCATACGTGACACGAGATGAAAAGCCAAACGGTATCGTTCAGCTTACGGAGTGTAGAAACAGTTTGCAAGGGCCGAATGGGTCAACCAGCGGTCGAAGTGTTCGCCCGAGCCATAAGCTTACAATAGGAGCAGGTCTCCGCCGTTGTGGGTTGGCCACAGAGGGAACAGGGATGCAAAACTGAGCGACCTTTTTCCATGTTCGTCGGCGTCTCGGTCGTGCGAGACTTCTCAAGAAACCCCCAGTAAAACATTTGTTTGGTGCCAGGCGACTCGGTTTCCAGACGGTTCAGCACCTCCTTATAGAGAAGGGTGCGCGCGCCTTGCGCCATGGGACATTCCTCAACAACATAGTCGATTCTATTCAAGACGCAATAGGCTGCCAATTCGCGCTCAGCCAAGCGATACAGAGGCTTCACTTTCTTGGCGAATCCATCGAGGGAGGCTGGAAGGCTGGGGCCTTGTTTCTCAAGATATTCGTTCTGCCAGTGCAGCACGTTTCCGAGCAGCCGGGCGGCCTCGTCATCGAGATTATGACCGGTCGCCATAACGTCATAGCTCTGTTCGACCGCGACGCGGTTAAATTGGTACCGCTTGATCGTGCCGCATGTCGAGCAAGTCGGGCGGTGGGCCATCATTGCAAGTTCACGAATTCCGGCTCCTCCTTCTCGCTCCACTGTATGGACATGGAGCACAGCACCGTATCCGGCGGCCACGGTCTTGGAAAAATGCACAACCTTTTCTTGTGATGATTCTGAATAGCTTCCAATCCCAAGGTCTACATACAGCGCATCAGTCTTATAGCCCAGCTTCAGAAGAATATCCCAGAGAGCCAAGCTGTCCTTGCCGCCGGAAACGGCAACAAGGAGACGGTCGTTTTTTCCAAACATCTCCTGAGATCGAATCGCTTTACATACTTGATCATGCACAAAGTTATTAAAGCAATCCCTACAGAATGCTGCATTGTGGCGGGGTAACTTGAGCACTGCTTTGGTCTTACATCTCGTACAGTTCATTGTTCCGATCATACGAGCATAACCGGGTGATTGCAAACTGGCTCCGTACATAGTTAGGCAAGAAGCTGAGCGATGGATGAAGGCGGGGAGGGCATCAGTAACGCTAAGGCCGTAAACCGGCATCAGAAGACAGAGAAGCCACTCACGCTTGATCGCAGATCTGCGAGACCTGAAAAATCTTCAGTGTAATTGACCTCCGAGCCACGATCCGCTATGAAGGTAAGGGCTGCTGGTTCGGGAGAAGCTGGAGAGGGTGCCGGTAGGTAGAGAAGGACAGAAGAGTAGAAAGTTAACATAATCCATCTTATCAGACTATGACGTTAGAGCTTCTCGGTCGTGTACATAAAGAGCTTTCCATTACGGGTCATGCGTTCTATGAGGCCATTCTCTCTATTTCTGAACTCGTTAATCGAAAGGTTCAAATTATTCGTTTACATTGGCAGGCCTCTGTATTGCTTCAGCAAATTGATGATGTGACGGCTAAAGTCGGCCAACAAATCGCCACGCACGTTTCTGATCGACTTCTGTACCAGAGTCATCCAGATTCACTCGTGGGTGTGATGGATCAGGCGCTTACTGATGCCATCGCTCGTGTTCAAAAGTTGAAGCAATCATTAACCGGAGTTGACGCCCAGATTCGTGAGCTCAAAATCGAGATGGTCCATCAGGATCTGCTCTCCTTGCAACGTGATCTGGCACTTCGCTCGGCAGGTATTGAACGGCTGACTGTCGTTCGAGGCGCGCCAGCAGCTGGACAGTCGCTCAGCGCCATCCCGCAGTATTCCTCCGCATTCGTGGCCACGGTATTACGAGGGCCTTTTTTAATAGCACCGTCCGGTGATCTTCTGTTTCGGCCTGGCGATATCGTGGTCTTGATCGGTGCTCAAGCAGAACTTGATCAACTCGTCTCATGGTTTACCGGCCAACGCCCACTCACAACATCGCTCACGAGATCGGCCTAAGAGAGTAGGCACATCGACTGAGATGAGATACAATAACTACTATGTTAGCCATTACTTTTACATCTTCCTTCCCATCTTCACGGGTCCTCCTCCATTTTATTTGCATCCTTCTTTCCTGTGTCATGGGAGGTGGACGAGCTGAGGCCATGTCGGCCGATTCACCCGGTATTCGCATGCTGGAAGAGATCCAAACCGTCATTACCGAACTGGCTGAGCAAACCAAGCCCTCTGTCGTCAACTTGTTTCCCATCACCAGCGCAGGACGGTTTCGCGAAGGACCCGGTGAGCGTACGCCGAATGCATCGGGCTCCGGCTCGGGCCTGATTGTCGACAGTGAAGGCCATATCGTGACGAATAACCATGTGATCGGCGATGCGGTTGAAATTGAAGTACGGTTCTCGGATAAGACAAAGCTCATGGCTCATGTGGTCGGCAAGGATCCGGACACCGATTTAGCCGTACTCAAAGTGACCACCGACCGACCACTGCCCAGTGCACGGTTCGGTGATTCCTCCAGCGTCAAGGTCGGTCAATGGGTGCTGGCCGTCGGAAATCCGTTCGGGCTGGACCGGACTGTGACGCTCGGCGTGGTCAGCGGTATCGGTCGCGAAAACATCAACCTTTCACGGTACGAAAACTTTATTCAGACCGATGCCTCGATCAACCCGGGAAATTCTGGAGGCCCTCTTTTTAACCTCCGCGGTGAAGTGATCGGCATCAATACGGCAATCATCAATTTTGCCCAAGGCATCGGATTTGCCATTCCCTCGAACATGGCCAAGCAAGTCATCGAACAGTTGCTGGTCAAAGGCAAGGTCGTGCGGGGCTGGCTCGGTGTCGGGATTCAGCCGTTGACAGCTGAGTTGGCAAAAAAATTTGGAGTCGCCGAAGGCGAAGGAGTCCTCGTAAACGAAGTCTTCGAGAAAGACCCTGCAGCTTTGGCCGGAATCAAGCCAGGGGATGTCATTGTCCGGATCGACGGTGCCGTGATCGATTCACCGAATAAACTGTCTCGTCTGATTGCGACATTGATGCCGGGAGCGACCTCTAAAATAGAAGTCGTCCGTGATCTGAAGCATTTGACGATAGACGTTCCCCTCACCGAACGACGTGATACTGCCGTCATCGCCTCTATTCCTCAACCGGAGGAAACAGCCGGAGTCAGACTTGGCCTTGACCTCCAAGACTTGACGGCCGCCCTCGCGGAGAGATTTAAGCTCCGTGAGTCGAAAGGTGTGTTGATTGCAAAGGTGGAACCCAACAGTCTCGCTCAAGCCGAAGGCCTGCGGGAAGGTGACCTTATTAAAGAGGTCAATCGTATGGAAGTGTCCACGGTGGGCGAATTTAGGTCAGCCATTTCTCGGTCCAAGAGGGGCGATACGCTGTTGTTGCGCGTGCTTCGGGAAAACCGAGCATTTTATGTCGTGCTGAAGTCCTCTGACTGAGGATTTCAATGGGTCACGGCTGCTTGTCTTTCTGCTTTATGTCGCTCGATGACCTTTGCCGCTAGCTCTCTTGGTACTTCATCATACTGTGCGAAATCCATAACATAGCTGCCCCGACCACCGGTCATGGCGTTGAGGGCCGTCGCATATCGAAGCAGCTCAGCCAGCGGAACCAATGCTTTGATCTGTTCGGTATGGTCTTGCGCATTGACCGCCACGATTCGCCCCCGTCGGGCGCTCAAGTCTCCCATGATGGCTCCAACCGCATCGGTTGGAGTGTCGATTTCGACCATCATGACAGGCTCAAGTAACGCGGGATGCGCGGTCTCCATCGCTTTCTTGAATGCCATGGATCCTGCGATCTTGAACGACATCTCGGACGAATCAACTACATGATAGGACCCGTCATAGACAGTCACGTGCACATCGACAACCGGAAACCCACACAACGGTCCCTCCTGCATGGCTTCGATGACTCCTTTTTCCACGGCGGGGATGAAATTTCGGGGGATTGCGCCTCCGACCACGCGATTCTCAAACACATGCCCGTTGCCACGTGGAAGCGGCGCCACTTCAAGCCAGCAATCGCCGTATTGTCCATGACCCCCGGTTTGCTTCTTGTACTTGCCTTGTGCCTGTGATTTGTTTTTGAGCGTTTCACGGTAGGGAATCTTCGGTGTATGGAGGATGACCTCGGCTCCGAACTTCCGATGGAGTTTCTCAAGGGCCAAATCGATGTGGAACTGTCCCATGCCGCTGAGGACCATCTCCTTGGTCTCGGTATTGCGCGCGAATTCCAGCGTGGGATCTTCTTCGATGAGTTTGTGAAGGCCAAGGCTTACCTTATCGATGTCCGTTTTTGACTTGGCTTCAATCGCGAACGACAAGATCGGCTTTGGCAAGCTCAGCATGGGATAATAGATGGGCGCGTTCTCTTGGCACAGCGTGTCACCGGTATGCGTATCTTTGAGTTTCCCGATCGCCACGATCTCCCCTGCTCTCGCAGAGTCAACGGCTACATGGCGTTTGCCCAAGACCGTGTAAAAATGCCCGAGCTTCTCTCGCACATGTTTTGAAGCATTGAACACAGCCGTGTCGGCATGGATTGTTCCCGATACGACACGGCAATAGGACAGTCGACCGATGAATGGGTCGATGATGGTCTTAAAGACATAGGCTGAAAAGGGTTCCTGTGGACTCCCCTTCCGCTCGTCCTCCTCGTGGGTCTCTGGGTGGATGCCGCGCCAAGGATGGATCACGACGCGCTCGGAGGGTGACGGCAATAATGTGACAATGGCATCCAGGAGAGACCAGACTCCGACGTTCTGCGTGGCGGATCCGCCATACAGCGGAAGAAATTTATTTGTCAGGATGCCCTGTCGGATTCCTTGGAGAAGCTCTTCTTGACCCAAATCGCCCTTGGTCAGATAGGTCTCCAACAGGGTCTCTCCGCTTTCCGCGACCGCCTCCACCAGTTGTTTGCGTGTTTCGTTGAGAATATTCTGTTGGTTGTTTGGAACAGCTAAATGTTCGATGTGAGCGGAACTCGGCCCGGACTGCATAAGTTTTTCATGTCGTACATCAATTACACCGGCTAAGTTCATGCCTGGGTTGACCGGCACCGTCATGCGGATTGGCGTGCGCCCAAGCTGCTGGCGGCAGGTCTCTAAAGCGGCCTCGAACGACGTACCTTCCTTATCTAGTCCATTGACGAACACCAGACAGGGAAGGTTCAACTCCTTGATCCTCGTCCACAGCCGCGCCAGCTCCGTCCTCACCCCCATGGTTCCGCTCAAAAGAAGGATGACGGCATCGGTGGCCTGCAGAGCGGCGAGCGGTTCACCAAGAAGATCGAGTGCGCCGGGAGGATCAATTAGATTGATGTTGGTGTGATTCCACGAGAACTGAAGGAGACTGGTACTGGTTGACGTGCGGTGACGAAGCTCTTCCGGCTCAAAGTCAGACACTGTGGTACCATGCGTCACCGAGCCGAGCGTGGGGATGGCCCCACCGACGTACAACAAGGCCTCGTTGAGGGAAGTCTTACCTGCGCCGGCATTGGCTACAATTGCCACGTTCCTGATGGGCTCCACACGGGCTGTTTCCATGGTCTGCCCTCCTTGCTGAATATAGGGTTTACGTCATTTGCTTCCTCATTATGCCGGTGTTCCTGTCGGACATCATCTCAGAATCCTTCGTGCTCGTTCCGCTGTCCTGTCAGCCAACCCTCGTCGGCAAAACTCACATACCGACCATCTCCAATGATTACATGGTCTAAGACATGAATCCCCAATAGCTTGCCGGCCGTCGCCAACCGATCAGTTAATCGCCGATCCTCCGGGCTTGGAGTCGGATCCCCGCTGGGATGATTGTGAAGAAAAATGACGGCGGCTGCCGATTCACGTACGGCCAGCGCAAAGACCTCACGTGGATGGACGATGCTGAGCGTAAGGCTTCCCTCCGAGACCGTGGTCTCTTTGATCACCATATTTTTTGCATCGAGCAGCACGACCTTGAAGAGTTCATGCTTCACGTCTCGGAGTACGGGATGAAAATGCTTGAAGAGATCAGCACTTGAGGAAATGCGAGTGCCAGTGGACATTGGACCGGCCATCGACCGTCTCCCTAATGCTAATGCGGCTTTGAGTTGGGCGGCTTTGGCAGGACCAACGCCAGGGATCGCACAGATTTCTTCAGTGCCACAAACTGCCAATCCGCTCAGTCCACCGACTTGGTCGAGAAGTTCGATGGCAACTTGCACGGCGGAGGAATCGCGCCGTCCGGTTCTGAGAAGAATAGCGAGAAGATGAGCATCGGATAAGGCCTCGGACCCTTTGGCAAGAAGACGCTCACGAGGACGTTCCGTCTTTGGCCAGTGCGCAATACCCTTTGTCGATCGCTTGTCCGCCACGAGGCCCCTCAGGTGACAAAAAATTGACGGTCCGGACTCTTTTGTACTGGCTAATAAGGGGAAATTACCCGCCTAAGGCAAATACGTAATTCATAACCCGTTGAAAAAATGAATTATGACAATTTGGTGCAGCTCTTGCTTCACTTGGCCACCAGCTGTGAACGTAGCCACCTTAGGAGGGATCAATGGAATGTCCGAAGTGTAAAGGTATGATGATGTTGGAACGGTTCTCTGATTTCTTTCTCGTGTTCTATGCATGGAAATGCATCAATTGCGGTGCTATTATTGACCGCACTATCTCCCATAACCGTAGAAAGAGTCTGGCTGCTCGCGATTCCCAGACTGTCGCTGCTCGGTAAAAAAGTTCTACGTCCTGTTCAGGATCCCAGGCCCTCCGAGGGACTATAAGGATTCGTGGTCGATCGTGCCGTCCTAGACGGTTAACGTACCGCAGTCGCATTATAGTCTTCCACAAGAAGAGGGTCAAAATCACACTGAGAATCTTCTCCGACTCAATCACGACTCATCCGTTCGGCTCCTATCTCCTATGATTTCTTGACCCCAGCAAAAACGCCATGTTACATTGCATCGCTTAGACGATGTTGTCTGTTATGCGTGTGATCGCCGGTATCCACCGAGGTCGCCGACTCTACGGGCCGCGAAAACTCGCTCTTCGTCCAACCTCTGACCGGGTCCGAGAAGCCCTGTTTTCAATACTGGGTAATCGGCTTTCGAATAGCCGATTTTTGGACCTTTACGCGGGGACCGGAGCCGTGGGGATCGAAGCCGTAAGCCGTGGTGCTAGGCACGTGACCTCCGTCGAATCCAACCGGGATGCGTTGAAACTCCTGCAGCAAAACCTGGAGCTCTGTCATATCGGTGATGAAATAGTTGTCCAGGGTGAGACGATCCGGCAATTTCTCAACCGTCCTGATCAGTGGAATGGTCCCTATGATATCGTCTTTGCCGACCCACCGTACACCGAAACGCCGGAGCTTTTATCGTTACTCACAGATGCAAGGACTGATGATCTGTTCGCCCTGGACTCGTGGTTCATCATCGAACATGCCGTGAAGACCACCTTACCCATGTTGCTGGGATGCACCCAGTTTTTGCGCGGATATCGCTATGGTGATACGGCCTTATCCCTCTATTTCCGTCCGCAGACTGTGTAGACATGAAAATCGGCATTTACCCGGGCACGTTTGATCCCATCACGCACGGCCATACCGACATCATTACCCGCAGCCTCCGCGTGTTCGACAAGGTGGTCGTAGCCGTCGCTCCAAATCCATCCAAACACCCGCTCTTTAATTTGGCGGAACGCCTTGATATGGTACAGCTGGTCATGAAGGATGTAGGACGGGTCGAGGTGACCCCATTCGATGGGTTGCTCGTCGATTATGTCGAGCGGTCGGGCGCCCATGCGATCATCCGTGGTTTGCGTGCCATTTCTGATTTTGAACACGAGTTTCAGATGGCGCTCGTCAACCGAAAACTTGCGAAGACGGTGGAGACTGTGTTCTTGATGCCCAGCGAAGAGTACTCCTACTTTTCCTCGACCATTATCAAAGACGTGGCTCAACACGGCGGAGATCTGATGGATTTTCTCCATCCGGAAGTGGCCCGGCGTCTACAAGCTCGTGTCCGGAGTCTCAAATCATGAAATTGGCGGCACGTGTCAGTCGTATCGCACCCTCCCCTACTCTGGCTATGGCTGCGACCGCGAAGGCCATGGCCGCACAAGGGTTGGACGTTATCGACTTTTCTGCCGGAGAACCGGATTTTGACACACCGGAACCGGTGAAGGCCGCGGCAGAAGCGGCAATACGTGAAGGATTTACCAAATATACACCGTCGTCAGGGATCGATGAGTTGCGGGGAGCGATCGCCGACAAGCTGCAGACAGAACTCGGACTTCGGTATGAGAAGTCTCAAATCCTCGTGTCTTGTGGAGCGAAACATTCCCTCTACAATTTGGCGGAGGCCTTGCTCGAATCGGGTGATGAAATCATTATTCCGATCCCCTACTGGGTTTCCTATTCGGATCAGGCGCTTCTCAACGATGCGACACCCGTTCTGTTACCCACCAAGGAAGAGGACGGTTATGCAGTGCATGCATCAGAGCTGGAGCGACTCATTACACGGAGAACCAAAGCCATCATCGTGAACAGTCCCTGTAATCCGACCGGGGCAACCTATGATCGGGCTATGCTGGAACAGATTGCCTCTGCCGCGGTTCGGCACGATCTTCTTGTCATTTCAGATGAGATCTATGAAAAGGTGCTTTACGATGGGGCCACGCACATCAGTATTGCCTCGTTGGGGTCTGAAATCGCTGCACGAACGGTCATTATCAACGGCGTGTCGAAGTCTTATGCCATGACAGGGTGGCGAATCGGATATGCAGCCGGTCCAAGAGATCTGATGACTGCGATGGCCAATATCCAGAGTCAGAGCACCTCGAATCCCTGCTCGATTTCGCAGAAGGCCGCAGTCGCTGCGTTGCGTCTCGGGGAACCTTTCACTCGTCACATGGTGGAAGAATTTTCCCGCCGCCGGAACACCATCGTGGAAGGATTGAACAAGATTCCCGGTGTGTCGTGTCGAATGCCGAGTGGGGCTTTCTATGCATTCCCGAATATCAAAGGAGTATTGGGGAAACGTGGTCCCTCGGGTATACTGAAAACTCCGAGCGACGTGGCGTATTACCTCTTGAATGAAGCCCGAATTGCGGTCGTCCCGGGTGAACCCTTTGGAAGCCTGGCGCATCTCAGGCTATCCTATGCCACCAGTATGGCGAACATCACCCGAGGACTTGAGCGACTGGAGCAAGCATTCGCGAAGTTAGAGTAGGAAGGATTGGCTGATCTAGCTCTATGCCAAGTGAAAAAGGAGGAACGCGGTGCCGATTTACGAATATCAGTGTGAGAGCTGTTCATATCGTTTCGAAGTGAAGCAGAGCATCAAAGACGATCCGCTGGCAACATGTGAGCGGTGTGGGAAAGCGCTCAGACGGCTAATTTCATCACCGGGGATCATGTTTAAGGGAAGCGGATGGTATATCACCGACTACTCCGATAAACTCAAACCGCCGTCGGGTACAGGTACTGAAACCAGTACGACCAAGACGGAGGAGAAAAAAGACTTATCCCCATCAACGGTCGCCTCCGCAACATCTTCGGCTTCTTCTGCCACGCCGGCGACATCTGCCAGTTCATCAACGTCTACACCAAGTGCGACGCCCTCCTCTTCACAATAGGATCGAGGACTGTTATCGGATGCCGATTGCGTTTGGAGCCGGGCGTTTGGCTGCCGGTGCCTTGTGAGCACTTTTGGAAGGAGGTCTGGTGCCGACCTTCACGGTCGGTTTTACCGTTGATTTATGAGGCGGTGCCTTCGGCGCCATGACCTTCAACGCCTTCGCACGTGCCACATCCAATTGGTTTTGGAGGCTGGTGATCATTCCGGTTTTTTCTCGACTGATGCGGCTCAGTTCATCGATCTGCCCCTGCAGGTCCTGCTTGGTCTTAGATAAATCTGCGAGTTGGGCCTGCAGCTGAGTCCTCTCTATGGTCAAGGTT